>JAGNIJ010000021.1 GCA_018001225.1 Kiritimatiellia bacterium
GCCGTACACCGTGGAGAGGCCCATGCCGGTCCCCTTCCCCGCCGCCTTGGTGGTGAAGAAGGGCTCGAAGACGTGACGCTGGATCTCCTCCGACATGCCGGTGCCCGTGTCGGCCACCGAGATCTGAACGAAGCGTCCGACCCGCGCGTCCGGGTGCGCGGCGAGATCCTCCTCGGCGAAAGTCCGGTTGGCCGTGGAGATGTTCAACGAACCGCCCTCCGGCATGGCATCGCGCGCATTCACCGCCAGGTTCAAGATCACCTGTTCCATCTGGCCGGGGTCGGCGCGGATCGGCCAGAGCCCGGGCTCCATGTTGAGGTTCAGCGCAATGTCCTCGCCGATCATGCGCCGCAGCATCTTGCCCATGTTTTCGATCAACTCGTCGAAATCCACGGTCTTCTGCTCGAGAACCTGCTGCCGGCTGAACGCAAGCAGTTGCCGGGTGAGCGCCGCGGCGGACTCGGAGGCCTTCCGGACCTCGAGCATGTCCTCGCGCCGGACGGATTCGGGCTCGTCCGCGGAAAGCGCCAGGTCGGTGAAGCCCTGGATGGACTGCAGCAGGTTATTGAAGTCATGCGCGATCCCGCCCGCGAGGGTGCCGATCACCTCCATCTTCTGGGCGTGGGCCAGCCGCTTTTCGACGTCGAGCTCGCGCGTGACATCTCTTTTCACGGCCACGTAGTTGACGATCTTTCCGTTGGCGTCGTGGACGGGCGAGATGGAGGCGTCCTCCGTGTAGAGCACGCCGTCCTTTCTCCGGTTGACCATTCGTCCGGTCCACACGGCGCCCCTTGAAATCGTGTCCCAGAGCTGCCGGTAGAAGTCCTCGCCCTGGCGGCTGCTTTTGAGGAGGCGCGGGTTCTTCCCAATGGCCTCTTCCCGCGCGTAGCCGCTGACCCGCGTGAAGGCCGGGTTGACGTACTGGATGTTGCCCTGGACATCCGTGATGACGATGGCCTCGCCGGCCTGCTCGATGGCGGACGCCAGGCGCGCCCTTTCCGCCTGGCCCCTCCGCTCGTCCTCCAGGATGCTCAAGAGCACGGTCCGGGCGCGGTCGCTCTCGGCCGCCAATTGAACGGCTTTTTCCTCGGCGCGTTTCCTTTCCGTGATGTCCATGTCCATGCAGAATACTTCGCTGACCTTCCCTTTTTCGAAGACCGGGAACATGACGGAGTAGAGCCAGCGCTCCTCCCCGTTCCTCGCGGTCACCCGCCATTCCGCCGGCGGGGAAGACTGTCCCGTCCGCCAAATCTCGGCGATGGTATTCTGGCAGCCGGTCTCGGGGTCTTCCCGGAGCAGGTCCTGTATCCGTTTCCCCACGGCCTCTTCCCGCGTGAATCCGAACAGGCGGGCCGCGGCCTGGTTCCACTGCAGGATCGTCCCGTCAGGCGTATAGCTCTCCACGGCCACGAGGGGATTGGATTCCACCACTGTGGAAAACCGGGCCAGGGCTTCCCGGACCATCTCCGAGGCGTGCTTCTGCTCGGTGATGTCATCCAGGGCAAGGACCGCGCAGCGCTGCTTGTTCATCACGACGGAACTGGCCCGGTAGCTCAACCAGCGCGGGGCGGCATGGGATTCCACGACGACCTCGGCCTCGCCCTGCCGATTCTCGCGATGCTCATCCCCCGCCAGTGCGCTCCGGATGGCCTGGTTCAGACGGCAGGCCGGGCACAGTTCGGTGCTTCCGCAACCCCGGGGGTCCCTTGCCCGGTTTACGCACCGTATGAAATCGCCGCACTTCAGCCCGGCCAGGGAGCCTTCGTCCCGTCGGAACATCTGCTCCGCGATCGCATTGGAGAAGAGGATTCGCTCATCGGCGCCGAAGACCAGCATGCCGACGGGCGACGAGGTCAGCACTGATTGCAGGTTGTCGCGGCTTTCGATCAATTCCTGTTCCGCGCTTTTCTGGGCCGTCACGTCCGTTGCGACTCCGCACAGGGCCACCGGCGTCCCCTTCGAATCCCGAACCAGGGTGGTCCGGCAGTCCAGAATCAATGCGGTCCCGTCGGCCGCCCGGTTCAGCACCTGCCCTCGCCACTGGCCCTCTTCCAGCGTGCGGCGGATGATTTCCTTCTGCGTGGTTCCCTCGCGGGGGTCCTCGCCGTAGGATTCGACGGACTGCCCCAGCAGTTCCGCGCGCGACCGTTTCAGGATCCGGGTTTCGGTGTCGTTGACGTACGTAATGCGGCCCTCCAGGTCCGTCACCGTGATGGCATCGGCGATCTGGTCCAGGACCATCCCCTGGAGCCGAAGCTGCTCCTGGCCGCGCCGGACCCGGCGGTTGGCGCGATGCAGGCCGATCACGCCCAGGCCCAGCAGGAGCGCCAGGGCGGCCAGCGCGGCCGGCCACGCGGCCCGCGCCATCACGCTTTCTCTCCAATGCCGGGCCTCGATATCCATGCCGAAGACCGCCAGGAGGCGGCCGGTGTCCGGCTGTACCAGGGGGACAAAGGCGCTGATCCAGGTGCCCCATCGGTCTGTAAACGGCCCGTCGGTGCTTTCCTCCGCGCCGTCGAAAACGGCCGTGACGAATCGGCTCACTTCGTCATACGTTTGCCCGGGCGGTGAATAGTCCGGCGAGTCCGCGGGCTCGGAATCCACGAGGAAAAAGACCATCCCGTCCGCCCGGCGGCCCATCAGGTACAGGAACCGGCACCGCTCGTTGGCCTGCCGCATCCTGGCCAGCTGTTCCTTGAGCCGAACGTAGTCGGTTGAACCCAGGTCGGCCTCCGATCCCTGGAGGACGCGGATTCGATCGAGATTGATGGAGAGGGCGGCAATCCGCGCCCGTTCCAGAAGTTCCCGGCGCAGCAAACGGTCGGCCCGGCGATACGCCGAGACCGTGGCGCCCGCGATCAGGACGATCGCCGGGAGCGCCAGCAGCCACGGCATGGGATGCCTGAATTTCATCGACCCGGGGCCTTTCTTCAGCCGTTTCCCTCGTTCCCGTACTTCGGTTTCTCGCCCAGCCGCTTGAGCAATTCGTTCACCTCGGCCTTGAGCTCGATGACGCGCCCCTCCCTCCCCAGCGTCGCCGATTGCCACCGGCGCAACTCATCCAGCTGTTGCCGCAATTGCTCCTCCGCCTTTTTCCGCTCGGTGATGTCGTTGATGCTGGAGAGGATGTACTTCTCACCCCGGAAGGTGATAAGCCGGGCGGAGAAAAGGCCCATGACCGTGTCGCCGTTCTTTTTGCGGAACTGGAATTCCCAACCATCCACCCGTTCCCCGCGGGCCACGGCGCCGACCACGCGCTCGCGGTCCTCCTTCCGCACCCACAGGTTCATATCCAGCGACGCGCGGCCCAGGGCTTCCTCGCGGCTATACCCGGTGATGGAACAGAACCCGTCGTTCACCTCCGTGAACCGGCCATCCTCAAGGCGCGTGATCGTGATCGCGTAGGGCGACGTCTGGAACGCGAGGGCGAATTTCTCCTCGCTCTCCCGCATGGCCGCCTCGGCCCGGTCCCGGGCCTCCCGGACCTCCTTTTGCTGCAGGGCCTCCTTCACGGCGAACGGAAGGCGGGTCATGTTGTCCTTGAGCACGTAGTCCGCCGCGCCGGCCTTCATGCACTGGACGGCGGTTTCCTCGTTGAGCGAGCCCGTCAGCAGGATCAACGGCGGACGGGGATCCCACTGGAGCGCCAGTTGAAGCGCCCTCATGCCGTTGAAGCGCGGCATGGAGTAATCGGAGATCACCGCGTCCGGCCGGAATTCATCCAGGGCCTTCAGGTATTCCTCCTCCGTATCCACGCGCTGGAACTCGAAATCCAGGCCGCCGCGGCAGAGTTCCCGCTGGGCCAGCTCGGAGTCCGCGGGCACGTCTTCCACGAACAGGATGCGAATGCGCGAGGCCGCGTTCATGCCGGTTCCTCCATCAGCCGTTCGGCGGCTGGTTCAACAGGAGCCAGTATAACCCCAGGTCCCGCACGGACTCGAGAAACTTGTCGAAATCCACGGGCTTGACGATGTAGCTGTTGACCCCGAGCCTGTAGCTTTCGACAATGTCCCGCTCCTCCTTCGACGACGTCAGCACCACCACCGGGATCGTCCGGGTGCGCTCGTTGTTCTTGACGGCGCGCAGGACCTCCAGCCCGTCCACTTTCGGAAGCTTGAGGTCCAGGAAGATCACCCGGGGCCGCTTCTCGATATCCCGGTCCTTGAATGCGCCCCGCGCGAACAGGAAATCGAGCGCCTCGGCGCCGTCGCTCACGTGGGCGATATGGTTGGCCAGTTTGTTCTTTTTCAGCGCCCGAAGGGTCAACTCCGCGTCACTCGGGTTGTCCTCGACCAGGAGGATTTCGACTTCGTTTTCTTTCATGTCAGCGCCCTTTCATTCGCTCGGCGGTCGGGGCCGACCGCCCTCCAATCCTCGTTCATGCCCCTGATTCCGGCGGCGGGGGCCCGCCGCCCTCCATGTATGACACCCACGGTCTGGAGGGCGGCAGGCCCCTGCCGCCGTCCCTGGATCACCATCGAATCTCATGAATCACGCCTCGATATGGCCAGCCCTCCCATGTCGGCACCAATCCCTTGCGTACGGGATTCTGCCTCATGTAGGACAGTTTTTCGTCATAATGCTCCACGTCTCTCATCTGTGTGTCCCATACGTCCATTTGCCATCGACCCTTCAACGGCGGGTGGCATTGACTCGCCACCCGTTTCCAATATCGGCACCAGTGCTTGATGCTCTCCGGATGCACAACCCCGGGCGTACAGAAGAGATGAACATGGTCGGGCATGCACAGGAACTCGCCCACGCTCCATTGCGTGGCCTCCTGCCATGCCGCCCAGAGTGCGGCTACGGCCTCCGGGTTGTCGAGGAGATGTTCCCGGCCCAGAATACACGCGGTGCAGAGCGCGACGACAGGTTGATGGAACCGCTCGACAGGCGGAGGATGCGCCGGGTAGCACCGTTGGGGCAATGGGATCGCGTCCTTCATTGTCGTTCGTGTTGGAGGGCGACGGGCCTCCGTCGCCGCATCTTCGGCGGCAGGGGCCTGCCGCCCTCCATTATGCCTTTCATTTCGCTCGCTGTTTCCGTCGGTCAGGGCCGACCGCCCTCCATTACCCCTATTTAAGGCCCATGCCTTCTGGAGGGCGACGGGCCTCCGTCGCCGCATCTTCGGCGGCAGGGGCCTGCCGCCCTCCATTGTGCCTTTCGTTTCACTCGCTGTTTCCGGCGTTCGGGGCCGACCGCCCTCCATTACCCCTATTTAATGTCCATGCCTTCTGGAGGGCGACGGGCCTCCGTCGCCGCATCCCCCGCTACCCTCGGTACCGCAAAGTAAAACGTCGCGCCCTCGCCGACTTTTCCTTCCGCCCACACCCGGCCCCCATGCCGCACCATGATGCGCTGCACGATGGCCAGGCCGATGCCCGAGCCCTCGAACTCGGACGCCTTGTGCAACCGCTGGAAAATGCCGAACAGCTTGGCCTGGTACTGGGGATCGAACCCCACCCCGTTGTCCTTCACGAAGTAGACCTGCTCCCTGTTTCCCTCGCGTGCGCCCACTTCGATGCGTCGATTCTCGCGGGAGGCGCTGTACTTGAGCGCGTTGCCCAGCAGGTTGAACCAGACCTGGCGCAGGAGCGTAGGATCGCCGTGTGCCGACGGCAGATCGGGCAGTATGAACTCGCTCCTCGCCGCCTCGCCGGGAGGAACCAGTTCCCGGTACACCGAACGGGCCAGGCCCGTCATGTCCACCGGGACGGATCTCACCTCGGTCCGCGTGGCGCGGGACAGAGCCAGCAGGTCGGTGATGAGCCGGTCCATTTGACGGGTGTTTTCGCGGACCACGTTCAGCAGGCGCACGGCCTCGGCGTCCATCTTGCCGGTAAAGTCCTCCATGACGATGCGGGAGAAGCCGTCGATCGCCCGCAGCGGGGCGCGCAGGTCGTGCGACACGGAGTACGCGAAGGCTTCCAGCTCCTTGTTGGAGGCCTCCAGTTGGGCGGTGCGCAGCCGGACCCGTTCTTCCAACTCGGTGTTGAGCTGGCGGATTTCCGCCTCGGCCTTTTTCCGCTCGGTGACGTCCCACACGGTGGAGATCATCAGGGGCTTGCCGGGCACCGGGATATTTCTCGCGGTGACGTAGGCGGTCTCCCGGCCGGCGCGGGCGATCGGAACGTCGGTCCAGTACATCCGTTCCGGCTGACCGCTGGCGCAGTCCTCGATGATTTTCTTCCTGATCGCTTCGCGGAACTCCGGGTCCTCGTAAACGGCGCTCCAGAACCCGTCCGGCTTCGCCAGGGCCTCGCGCGTGGTCCGGTAGAAACGCGGAAAGTTGTCGTTCATATAGTGGAAGGACACGGAAGGGTCCACGGAATTGACGGCCACGCCGACCGGCAGGTTGTCGAGGACCGCCGTGGTGAAGGCCTCGTTCTGGCGCAGCGCCTCCGAGGCGCGCCGGAGTTCCGTGATGTCGGAGAGGATGCCGTTGATGCCGGCGGCGGGGTCGGCCTCGCGGCGGCGGCGGCTCGTGGAGCGCACCCAGCGCTCCGAGCCATCCCGCGCCAGCACCCGGAACTCCGAGGCGTAGTAGCGGCCCGCCAGCGAGTCCGCGAAGGAAGCCTGGACCGCGGACAGATCCTGCGGGTGAATGAATTCC
Organism: Kiritimatiellia bacterium; assembly: GCA_018001225.1. NCBI lineage: Bacteria > Pseudomonadati > Kiritimatiellota > Kiritimatiellia > Kiritimatiellia bacterium. The sequence goes on from JAGNIJ010000021.1 coordinate 6,614, forward strand.
GCGAACGAATGTCCGACGACCTCCTCCGGCGCAAAACCGAACAGTGCTTTCGCCGCCGGGCTGACATAGGTAAGGAGGCCTTCCGCCGAGACACTGAAGACCATGTCACTCAAGTTCTCGACCAGTTCCCGGTATCGCTCCTCGTTCGCGCGCAACGCCTCCACCATCCGGGTCCGCTCCGTCTCGGCCTCGATGGCATACAGGGCGAACCCGATGTCGCCGATGAGTTCCCGGAAGAGCGACTGTTCTTCCGCGTCGTCCGCCACGCCGCGCGGCAGCGCCACGACGATGACCCCGTAGTGGCGATCCCCGTGCCGCAGCGGGCCCGCGAGGGCCGCTGTGTCGCGGTAGGTCTGGGCCATCGGGCAATGCGCGCAGTTTCGCTCCGTGTTGTGCACGACCACGATGTCCGACCGGGCGAGGACCAGGCGGCAGCATTCGGGGGACTCTCCCTTCTCCATCTGCGTCCGCACCGCCGTGAACCCGTCCCCCAGGCCTGACTCGGCCGCCGCGCGCAGCCGTCCGTCCGAATCGGCCAGGCTGATCCAGGCGGAGCGGTACCCCCGGGTTTCGGTGAGGATGGCACACGCCTTTTGCACCAGGGCCTCCGGGTCCTTCTCGTGCGTGATCAACTGGTTCACGTTGCGGACCGCCCGGAGCACCTCGGTCAGGTGCCGGATGCGCTCCTCCACCTGCTTGCGCTCGGTGATGTCCCGCACGATCCCCGCCATGCGGCGAGCCTGCCCATTTTCATCGCGCTGGTGCCCCCCGATCGCCAATATCCACCGGATTTCGCCATCCCGGCGCCGGATACGACACTCAACACTCCAATCCTTCTGCGCTGCGATGGCGTCCTGAAACCGCTGGTTCACCCCGGCCCGATCCTCCGGGATGACATGTTCGAGGAACATCTCATAAGTCCAGTGCGGAAGGAGTTCCGGGTAACCGAAAATCCGATCATGCTCTAACGAGCGAATGGCGGCATGATTCATCAGATCGAGTTCCCATCCGCCCGTGTGGCTCTTTTCCAGCGCGAAATTCAACCGATCCCGGCTCTCGCGGAGCTGCTCCTCCGCCTGCTTACGCGCGATCGCGATACCGAGGCTGGCCGCCAGGCCCTCGAAGAAGTGAACCGTATCGGCCGTGAACAGGCCTTTTTTCCGGCCAGCCAGATGAAGCAACCCGATGATTTGGCCTCCTACGCGGATGGGGATCAGCGCCACCGACTGGAATCCTACGTGCAGACACCGGTCCCGCGGACGCCGCCGCGGGTCGTTCTCGTGCAGCGACGCGGCCAGGGACACGGCGTCGGCGGTCCAGAAACTGCCCGCCGGCGTGACCGAATCGCCGGACGGGCCGCACTTCTCCGAAAGCACGAGACCGCAGGTGCATTCCAGGCAGACCTGCCCGTTCTCGTCGCGGCAGAACCCGCCGTCATCCGATCGGGCCGCCAGGAAATTCTCCGCGACGACGAATTCGTCGGAGAGACCATCCGTGCCCAGGTATGGGAAATCCTCGCCCTGCTTCAGACGGATCCCCGCGGCGTCCAGCCCGGTCTCGCGCCTGATCAGGGCCATGACGCCGGCGGCGGCATCCTGCAACGGCATCGTCCTGTTGAGGATCTCCAGGACCCCCGCCGATAGGAACTGCAACCGCTCCGCCTGCTTGCGCTCGGTAATGTCCGCGGAAAGAACAAACACACCCTCCGGCGCGGGCTGCAGGCTCAACTCGAACCAGCCTCGGTCCCCATCCGGGTAGACGAACTCATTTTCCATCCGAATGGCGACCTGCTCGGCGCGGCAGCGTCGTATCTCTTCGAACAAGGGTGTTTGTTCGATGCCGGGATACAGCTCGGTGATGAGGTGGCCCTCCAACTCGGCGCGCGGCCGCCGGCCGTGGCGCGCCGCGGCCTCGTTGACGTACAGGTAGCGCCCCTCCGGCGAGAGGATCTGGCACCCCTCCATCATGCTGTCCAGCGTTCGCCGATAGCGCTCCTGGTGCCGCCGTTCCGCCTCGGCGGCTTCGAATTTCCGGCGATAGCGCAGCGCCTCCTGCCGCCGCCAGAGCGAGCCCATGACCGCGCCGGTTGTCACAAGCACCACGCCGATGATGGCCAGAAGTTCCCACAACCTCCACCGCAGGGACTCGACGAGTTCCGACCGGTCCATGCGGGCCACCATAAACCAGGGGGAATCGGGGATGGCGCGCACGCAAGCGATCACGGGCACGCCGCGGTAATCCCGGCCATCGATGATGCCTTCCTCGCCGAGGACTGCCCTGACCGCCGGCACAACGGTATTGGTGATCGAAAAGCGAAGGCGCAGCGCGGTGTTCGTGGCAAAGCGGAGCTCGTTCAGAAAGACCGCCTCGTCTTCCTCGCGGCGGACAAGGAGCGTTTCCGCCGTCCGGCTGGGATTGGGCCAGCGCGTCACGAGCGGGTACAGGTACGTCCGCGGATCTACGCGCAGCACAAGAAGCCCAAGGGGCTCGCGTTGAGTGGCATCAGCAAACAGCGGCACCAGGACCGACAGGTGCACGGGCTCGTCCGGCGAATGCCGGTGAAAGTCCATGAATCCCGGGGAGCCCCGGCGGAAGGCCTCCGCGACCGGCGCTTCGAAATCCGGCATGACATCTGGCGTCGGGCCGGGCATGGCCAGGCGCGGCCGGCCTTCGGCATCCAGCAGAAATACGCTTTCGTATTGATAGGCCGATTGCACGTGGTCCAGCCAGGTCTGCAATCGGATCTGCGAATCGCCCTCCGCGGGATTCTCCAGGTAGCGCTGGACCAGGCCGGAGAAATTCGGATTGTTGTGCAGGACGGCCGCATCACCGAGCCGTTCGCGGCGCCACTGTGCGATGTCAGAGACCTTCAGGTCGGCGATAGCCGAAAGCTGCTGCTCGATGGTTACACGGAACTGCTTTTCCAGCTTCCGGTAGTACTGCAGCCCGGCAAAGATCACGCCCACGGACAGCGCCAGAAAAACCGCCAGGAAGTGGCGGGCGGAAGGCTTCGCCTCGAGGGACGGCGGAGGAGACGGAGGCACGGCCATTCTCATCAGCGCCAAGCCGAGCCCGATGAAAGCCAGGCTGGTTGTCATGGCGGGGGGAATTGTCATCCCCCCGTACAGAACCGGCGTGCCGTACAGATAGGCCAGCAGCCAGACCAGGCTTATGCCTGACACCGCGCACGCCAGCCACCAGGCGGCCGCCAAACAAACGCGGGGTTCGGGTGCGGAGGTCGAATGGCACAGCAGGGCCAATGAAACCAGAAGGAAGCATGCCGCGGTGAACGAGGACATGTGCCCGATCGGAATATTCCCGAACTGGACGTCCAATTGCATTCCGAGGCGTTCCGCGGCGCAATGGATACCGAGCGAGGACAAGACGAGCAGCGCGCCCGAGACGACAGCGCCCACCACGGCGAGAGCCCTGCTGATCGGCAAGCGGCGGGGAAACGCTCGCCCGCGCAGGCCTATGGCTGCCGCAAACAGGAGAAATAGAACGGCCGTGCTGGGGGCCATCGGAATCCGTTTAACACCCAGGGAGGCCAGACGGGGCCGGCCCGTCACCCAACCGGCCAGCGCCATAAAGGCCAAGGCGGCCGCCAAGCCCGCACCGGCCAATTCCCATCGCCGGATTACGGGCTCTTGCGGTTGTTCATCGCCGGCCATGATCGAGCCCTCCCGCCGAGGCTGACAGCCATAGCACTCGGGCTATATCGTTTATTTTGGGATTCGATCCGTGGCGTGTCAATTGCATCCGGCACTTTTACGTAATGCTTCACTCATGTACGCGCTTCGCTTCATTACAGGGCTTCGCGCAGGCGGGCGGTGGCCTGGTCGATCTTCCGGCTCGAGTAGGTCCGCCCGGCCGACCACGTCGCCACGTGCCGGACCGCCGCCTCCGGGTCCAGGATGGGCATGGACGCCGCCGCGACCCGCCACTCCGTGCCCGGCGAATCGAGGACCAGGAGGGGCCGGATGTCGGGCCATTCGACGCCGCCCCGCTGGAAGTACCGGTCCACCGCTTCGACCTGTTTCCGGAGATCCGCCAGCGGATTGGACACGCGGAACGGCTTGCTGCCCGGCGCCGAGGTCACGGTCCACCAGGCGTCCTGGTCGGCCCCTTCCACCGCGCCCCGCCAGAAACGCACTTCGATCACGAAGAGGCCGCGGGGCGTGATCACCAGCAGGCGCACCGGCACTCGCCGCCCGCCCCACGGCAGCCCGATGTCCTCCAGGATGAAGCACTCCTCGCCCAGCGCGGTCTTCAGCCGCTCGGATAGACCCGGACCTTCATGCCACCGCGCGTCGATGGCCCGCCTTTGACTCTCCAGCTTCTGTATCCTCACGGCGTGCCCGACACAGAAGAAAGCGGCCAGGCTGCCGATGACCAGCAGCCCCGGGCCGTGGGATCTGAAAAGAAGAACGCCGGCCACAAACAGGTTGAGGGCCACCAACGCCTCCGCCATGAGCATGGCGTGGACAGGCCGGAAACGCCCCCGGGGAACGCGATGGCGTCTCACGATAAATTCATCGGTCAGGACGCGAGCCATAATCTCCCCCACGCCGGATCGCTGTTTTCTTTTTACACGGCGGCGACGTGCGGGTCAATCGCGGGCCTCTGGACATCCGACACCCAAATGATATTTTGACAGGCAGAAGCGATTGCCCTATTTTCCGCGACGATTTGCGGGGGCCGGTAGCTCAGTTGGTAGAGCACGAGCCTTTTAAGCTTGTGGTCGTGGGTTCGATCCCCACCCGGCTCACTTCCCTCCAGGCGAGTTCGCAAGGACGGCACACCCGCGTGTCAGCGGGGCGTTTCGGCCGGCGCGGCCAGGGCCTCGGCAATGGCCCGGTTCAGGTCCGCCAGCGAAATGGGCTTGCGGAGGATGGGAATCACGTCCTCGGCGAATTGCTGCGCCACCTCGGGCGTGCCCGAGAGGATCAGGCAGGGCAGCGTCCACCCGCGATTCCGGACCTCGTGCAGCAGGTCCATGCCGGTCATGTCGGGCATGGACAGGTCGGTGAGCAGGATGTCGGGCCGGTCCAGTTCCATCCGCTCCAGCGCCTCGCGCGCCGACGAAACGACTTCGACCACGTGGCCCACCGACCGCAGCATGGCGGACATGGTCTTCAACACGCGGGGATCGTCGTCCACCACCAGGATTCTCCGCGGGCCCGGACCGGCCACGGGGCGCGGCGCCTCGGCCGGCGCCGCCGCCCGGGCGGCGATGGGCAGCAGGATGGTGACGGTGGTCCCCTTCCCCGGCTCGCTGTCGATCACGATCTTGCCCTGGTAGTCGCGGACGATACCGTGCACCATGGCCAGCCCCATGCCGGTGCCCTTCTCGCCCTTGGTTGTGAAGAACGGATCGAGACAGCGCGCCTTGACTTCGGGCGTCATCCCGCAGCCCGTGTCCCGGACCTCCAGCGCCACCCATTCCCCGCGCGCCGAGGTGGTCAGGTTCAACGTGCCGTCCCGCTCCATGGCGTGAACGGCGTTGATGATCAGGTTGATCAGCATGTCCCGCAGCTCGGACGGCGAGCCTTGGACGAAGGGAATCTGGCCGAGGCGGGTTTCCACGGCGATCCGTATGCCGGCGGATTCCGCCTGCGTCTTCCAGCTCGGGCGGCTCAACTCCACGGCGTCGCGGACCACCGAGTTCAGGTCCACGGGATCGTGCCGCGTGTCACCCTGCTGCGCCCGGTAGAAGGCCTGCATGCGCTTGACGATGACCGCGGCGTCCTGGGCCGCCGTCCGGATCATCTCGAGGCTGTGCTGCACCTCCGCGCGATCCCCGCCGCCGGCCGGCTTGAGCAGCATCAGTTCGGAATAGCCGAGGATGGACAGCAGGCAGTTGTTGAAATCGTGGGCGATCCCGCTGGCCATGCGCCCCAGCGCGTGCAGGCGCTCCTGCTTGATGGCCTCCTCGTGGGCCTTGGCCACCTCGTGGAGGGCCTCCTCCAACTGCCGCGTCTTCAGGCGGAGGTCGCGGGTATAGATGCGCACGACGCGGCGCATGCCGAAGCCCAGCAGGGCCAGCAGGAGCACGAGCAGACCCAACCCGATCAGCGCGTTGCGCATCCAGGCCGGGTAGCGGGGCGCGGCCCCCGGCTCTCCCAGCCAGGCGCCCAGGATCTGGTAGTAGATCGACGAGCGATCCTTCTTCAGGCGCGCGAGCCGCCGGTCCAGGGCGTCCAGCAGCCGGCCGTCCGACGAGGCCGGCGCGGCAAAGACCAGCTTGGTGGGCTGGAAGATGATGGCCGTGGGCGACACCCGGTAGCGGCCCGCCTCGCGCCCGCCGAAGAACCGGTTGACGATGCCGGCGTCCGCTTTCTTCTCCTGCACCGCGGCCAGCACCTCGTCATGGCTGGCCAGGACCGTCATCCGGACTTCGATCCCGAGATCGGGCAGCAGTTCGCGGACCACCTGCTGCTGGATGCTCTCGTCCAGGACCGCCACGTTCAGGCCGTGCAGGGCCTCCAGGTCCTGGATCGCGAGGCCGGGCCGCGCGTACACCTCGAGCCATGAGGAAAGGACGGCCACCTGGCTCAACTTGAACCGAGCCGCGCGCTCCGGGGTATACGCCACGTCCGGCAGAAGATCCAGCCGCCCCTCCTCCAGCGCGCGGACATGGTCCGCCCAGTTACCGACCATGAAATCCAGTTGCCAGTTCTCCTGGGAGGCCACGTGTTCCAGGATATCGACGAAGAGGCCGTCGGGCTTGCCCTCCGGATTGATGAAGATCTTGGGGGGATTCTGGTAGACCCCCACGCGCACGGTGCGGGCTTCCTCCGAACGGCTTTCCGCGCCAGACAGGGCCATCGCCAGCGCCACGACGGCCCATCCCCGTCTACCCGGCATGCTTGGCCTCCATGCTTCCACCTCCACCCTGCCCTTGCGGGCGCGCGCCGGCGCCCGGTTACAGCCATCCCTGTTTTGGAGTTTAAAGCACGTCCCTCCGCCGATCAAGATTGCTTTTCCAGGACGAAGGCCAGCCATCGCTCCCACAGTTCATTCGGCTTGAGCCGCAGGAAGCGGCAGAGCACGGCCAGCTGCCCGGCCTTCCGGATCGCCTGGAAATTATTCCTGTCGCGCAGATAGCGGAGATAATCGAAAAACGAATTCCGGTATTCAGGCTGCATGAGGAAATAGACCAGGCCCCAGGACTGGTCGTAGGCGAGCCCGATCCGCTCGTGGACGCCGAACGACATGAGGCCCGCGTCGTCGCGCAGATCGACCAGTTCCTCCAGCCCGATCAGCCTCCCCTCGTCCAGCGCCTCCCGCAGCGAGCGGAGCCGGAGGGGATCCTCCGCCCCCAGCGGCAGGGTTTCGCAGAAGGTCGCCAGCCCCTCGATCAGCCACTCGCCCTCGATCCCGTGCCGCGAGTGAATGCCGTAATCGTAGAACAACTGGTGCGCGCCCTCGTGGCGGATCGTCGTCCGCGTCTGGGTCTCGGCCAGCCGTTCGATGTCCTGCTCGGTTTCCCGGCGCCACTCGCGCAGCCGGGCCTCGACCTCCGGCGAGAGGCGCCCGGCGCGGTGGCGCGCCTCTTCTTCCTCCACCTGGCGGCGGAGGTCGGCGACGCGCTCCGAGGCGCGCTGGTTGAAGAGCACCAGCCGGTCCAGGCGCGGGCTGTAGAACCCGGCCGTGCTTTCCATGCGGGGCGCGTGCTCCCGCTGGTAGGCCCGGAAGGCATCCTGCCGGGAAAAGAACAGCACCTGGATGCTTCGATCGCGGCGGGTCTCGACCATCAGGCCCCGCCACACCTCCACGAACTGCCCGTGCAGGACTTCCAGGATTTCCACCATCTGCTCGACGCGGAAAAAGGACTCGTCGGTCAGGAGGCTGAACGGGGGGCGCCGGTAGAAATTCAACTCCGGGAAGTCCATCTGGAACCGCACGTCCCGGTAGGAGATGTCCGGGGCCGGCGGTTCGAGCTGCTCGATGGATTCCAGCCGGCGGCGGGGGATCACCGCGGTGACCTCGGCGCTGTCGCCGTAGGTGCGGACGAAGACCAGCTCGTCCCGGCGCTCCTCCACGATCCGGCCGCGGAGCGTCTGCCCGTCGGTGAAGACCAGTTCATGGGTCGACTGCTCGGCCCGGACCCGCTCCTCCATGCGCCGCCGGGTTTCCCGTTCGGCGTCCGTCCACCGATCCTCGGGCTTGTCCTCCGGGACGGCTTCGTCGCCTTCGCCGTACCAGCGGAAGGCATGGGCCATCCAGCGCCCCGGATCGGTTTCCAGGAACTGGTAGAAGCGCGGATCGCCTACCCGGTTCCAGTACAACAGGAGCAGCGAGCCGCCGAGCAGCCCGGCCAGGACCGCCGTCCGGACCCACCGCCATGGATGCCTGCGCCGCATAACTCGTACAATGGAGCAGGATTCGTTCCGGTTCAACTCCCGGCTTGCGGGCCCGGCGCCGACCGCCGTATGCTGTAAGCATGAAGGCGCGATGGCCACGCGGGGGCGCCCGGGCCTTGGTCCTGCTGTCGCTTTTGGCCGCGGCCAGGCCGAGTTTCGCCGGGGGCCGCGTGGTCTACGAGAAGACCATCGTGGTGCTCGATCCGGCCGAACGGCTCGGCGAGGCCACGGACCGGTCGAACGAGCCCGGCGCGGTGGAGGACACGGAGGAACTCGTGGCGGATGTCCCGGGCGGGACGGCCTGGACCTCCGCGACCGAAGCGCCGGGCGCGGACAACCTGTTTTACGAGGACTTCGAGGGCGACTTCCCCGGCGCCCGCTGGTCCCTGTCCGGGAACCCGACGTGGAACGACACCAGCTTCCGGTCGTACGAGGGAATCTGGAGCGCCTGGTGCGCATCGGGCGGCACGAACGGGCTCAACCCCTCCGGCCCCTACACGAACAGCATGAACGCCTGGGCGACGGCCGGGCCGTTCGACCTGTCCGACGCGGCCAGCGGGCAGGTCTCGCTGTGGTCCTGGATCAAGACCGAGAGCGGCCAGGATTATTTCAAGTACATGCTCTCCACGAACGGCGTAAACTACTCGGGGTACCAGATCGCGGGAGTCGCCACGACCTGGACGGAGCGCACGATCCCATTCACCAACGTCCCCACCTACGGCAACATCCTGGGCTGTTCCAACGTCTGGCTCGCCCTGATCTTCACGAGCAACGCCGCGACGAACGACGCGGGTGTGTTTGTGGACAACGTATCCATCGAGGCCGCGCGCCCGAACATCACGCCCTACCAGCCAGCCGGCTGGAGCGATGGGATCGTGGTCTCCGCCGTCAGCGGAACGACGACCGGCAGCGCGATCTATGCCGGCGACATCGCCTACATTGACTATGCCTACATCAACCAAGGCGGCGCCTCCGTCCAGGGCCGGGTCTATTCGGAGTTCTACGTCAACGGAAGCCGGGTCCGCCGCTCGTACTACGACAACCAGCCGACCAACGTATGGGTCGCCGCCTACGACTTCGAACACACCTTCCCCGCCGCCGGGACGTACACGCTGGAGCTGGCCTGCGACGCGGACAACGACGTGGCGGAATCCGACGAGGACGACAACCGGTACGCCACCGGCGCGACGGTCCAGGGCAACGAGCGTCCCAACCTCACGCCCTACCAGCCGGCCGGCTGGAGCGACAAGCTCGTGGTCTCGCCCGTCACGAATACGACGACCGACGGCCCGCTCTTCTCCGGGCAGACCGGCTACGTGGACTACGCTTACATCAACAACGGCAGCGCGGACGCGGCGGAGACCTTCTACGTGGAGTTGTACGTCAACACCACGCAGGTCCGGCGCGCCACGAAGGACGGGCTTAAGGCGGGTTACTACGCCGCCCGCCTGGACGTGAGTTACGTGTTCCCGACCGCGGGCGCGTACACGGTGCGGTTTATCGCCGACGCGGACAACGACGTGGACGAGTTGAACGAGGGCGACAACCAGTACCAGCGGTCGGCCAGCATCTCCGCCTCGGGCCTGCCCAACCTCCGGCCCTACCAGCCGGCGGGCTGGAGCAACATGATCGTCGTCTCCTCCGTGCCCGGGACGTCCATCGACGGCGCCGCGCTGTATCCCGGGCAGACCTCGTACATAGATTACGCCTACGTGAACGATTCCCAGGTGGACATCACGAACACGTTTTATGCCGAGCTTTTCGTCCACACCACCCTCGTCCGGCGCGCGAGCCGGTCCGGCCTGCTGCAAGGGAACTACGCCTACAAGACCGATTTTGAGCACGTGTTCCCGACCGCCGGCACCTACACCGTCAAGCTCGTCGCCGACGCGGACAACCATGTCCCGGAATCCAACGAGGGCGACAACGAGTTCCAGCGCAACCGGTCCGTCGGAGCGGATCTGCGCCCCAACGTGACGCCCTACCAGCCGGCCGGTTGGAGCGACAAGATCGTGATCTCCAGCCGGAGCGGCACCTCGACCGACGACACGATTTACGCGGGCAGCGAAGTCTTCGTGGATTATGCCTACATCAACAACGGCCAGAGCAACATCACCGGGACCTTTTACACCGAGTTGACCATCGGGGGGAATCTCGTCCGGCGCGGCTCGATCGGCGCGCTGAACCAGGGCCAGCACGCCTACAAGCAGGACGTGAAATATACGTTTGCAAGCGCGGGAACCTACACGCTGCGGGTGGTCTGCGACGCGGACGGCGACGTGGCGGAATCCAGCGAGGGGGACAACGCCTACCAGCGCAGCGCGACCGTCTCGGAGCCCCTGCGCCCGAATCTCACGCCCTACCAGCCCTCCGGCTGGAGCGACAAGATCGTGGTCTCCGGCGTGGCGGGGACGCACACCGACGGCGCCGTGACGGCGGGCGCGCCCGCCTACGTGGACTACGCCTACATCAACAACGGCACGGCCGACGCGACCAACATGCTGTACGTGGAACTGTTCGTGGACGGGGCCCAGGTCCGACGGGCCTCCGTCAGCGGCATCAAGGCCGGGTACTACGGCTTCAAGGACGACTTCGCCTACACGTTCACGAACGGCGGGACCTACACGCTAAAGCTCGTGGCGGACGCCGACAATACCGTGGCGGAATCGAACGAGGCCGACAACGAGTACGAGCGCGCCGCGCCGGTCTCCGGCGGGGCGCCGGCGATCCGCGTGGAGCCCGAGAGTTTCTACTTCACCGGCCCGGGCGCGACGGCCGCCGCGGCGGCGGCCGCGCCCCGGCCCGACCACTGGATGGCCTTCGGCCGCGAACCCGACGCGGATTACCAGCCGGCCGTTTCCCTTGCGGCGTCTGACGCCGACGGGCTGGAGATCCAGTTCAGAACCCCGGGCGTGACTGCCGCGCGGACGACGGAACAGGGCCGCGATTATCACGTGCTGCAACTGGGCCGTTCGCATGGGGATATGCCGACCGGCCATCCGGATCTGCCCGCGCTGCGCCGGTTCATTCATGTCCCCAGGGGCCGGGCCGCCGCCGTGGAGTACACGCTGGGCGATCGGGTTGAACTGGACAACTGCGAGGTCTATCCCGTGCAGGAGCCGCAGTACGATACCGCGGGCGCGCGGGAGCCGGCGTTCGTCCGGGACGAGGCAGCCTACGCCCGGGACGCCTGGCTGCCCGCCGAGCCGGTCCGGCTGGACGAGCCGGAAATCCTGCGCGGGGAGATCCTGCAGCGGCTGACTGTGTATCCCTTCCAGTACAATCCCGCCCGCCGCCTCCTGCGGGCCTACCCGGATATCGCCGTCCGCGTGACGTTCTCGGGCGCGGAGCGGACCCGCGACGAGCGGCTCCGGTCGCCGGCGTTCGACCGCCTCCTCGCGCGCTTCGCGCTCAATCCGGCCGCGGAAGACGCCGCGCCGGAGCGGCCCGCGGCAACGACGGCGGCCCGGGTTGGCGCGGACTACCTCATCATCAGCGCGCCGGCTTTCGCCACGCAGGCCCAAGCGCTGCGCGACCACAAGATCGGCCGGGGCATCAGCGCCACGGTCAGGACCACGGCCGACACGGGGGCCACCAGCGCCCAGATCAAGTCCTACATCCAGAACGCCTACAACACCTGGTCCCCCGCCCCGACGTACGTCCTGCTGCTCGGCGACGTGGAGACGATCCCCACGACGTACCAGACCACGAGCGAGCGCGGGACGGATCTCTACTACTCGACGGTCGACGGCTCCGACTACGTGCCGGACCTGTTCCTCGGGCGGATCTCCGTGGACACGGCCGCCCAGGCCGACATCGCGGTCCGGAAGATCATCGCCTACGAGAACGACCCGCCCACGCGGGCCTCCTTCTACCAGAAGGCCGCCATGGTCGGCTATTTCCAGGACGACAACAAGGACGGGTACGCCGACCGGCGGTTCCTGCAGACCTGCGAGGAGACCCGCGCCTACCTCGCGGCGCAGGGCTACACGGTGCAGCGGATCTACTACACCAAGAGCACCGTCACGCCGCGCTACTGGAACAAGGGCACCTACGCCAGCGGGCAGGCGATCCCGGCGGAACTGCTCCGGGCCAACGGCTTCGCCTGGGACGGGGACGCGGCGGACATCGCGGCGGCGATCAACGGCGGCGCGTTCCTGGTCATGCACCGCGACCACGGCATGGACCGCAACGGCGGCTACTCGGCGACGGGCTGGGGCGATCCCCGCTTCACACAGGCCGAGGTGGCCCAGTTGGCCAACGGCGAGATGCTGCCGGTGGTCTTGAGCGTCAATTGCCAGTCGGGCTGGTTCGACGGCGAGACGGACCACGTCGGCGACCGGAACTACGAGAGCTTCTGCGAGCTGTTGCTCCGCCGGGAGAACGGCGGCGCGATCGCCGTCTTCGGCTCCACGCGCAACAGCATCAGCGGGTACAACGATTTCATGGCCATGGGCTTCCTCGATTCCGCCTGGCCCGGGTTCCTGACCGGCGCGGCCAATGCCTCCGGCGCGGACCGGCGGCTCGGGGCGATGCTCGTGCACGGGAAATTCGCCATGGACCAGCTCTGGGGCGACCGGTGGGGCAACCGTAAGATGGAATACGAGCTGTTCCATCTCCACGGCGATCCGAGCCTGTCGATGCGCACGGAGAACCCGTCGTCGGACGACTCGTTCGTCATCTACAACGACGGGGACGCCGACCTGCTGATCACCAACATGGTCAAGCGCGACGGCCAGGCCTGGCTCTCGTTCGACCCGGGCGCGCCGATGACGATCCGGCCCGGCCAGGCGCAGGCCGTGCAACTGGCCGTGGACTGGGGCGCGGCCCTGGTCGGCGGAACCAACGACCGCATCGTGATCTACCACAACGACCCGGCCCGGAATCCGTATCCCTCGGGCGTGGACGTCGGCATCCCCGGCCGCCCCCCCGTGCTGCGCGTTTCCGAGCTGAGCCTGGCCCCGTCCGTAACGGCGGGCGCCAACGCGTCGTCCCTGTACTTCCAGGTCTGGAACGACGGGCTCGGTACGATGAACTACACGGTCGCCAGCAACGCCTCCTGGCTTGCTGCCGTGCCTTCCTCCGGCAGCAGCACGGGCGAAGCCGACACCCTCGAGGCGCGGTTCCAAACGGCCGGCCTGGCCGCCGGCAACTACGAAGGCACACTGACGCTCGCGGCGTCGGGGGCCGACCGTTCCCCGGCCGCGGTCCAGGTGCACCTGACGGTGCACCCGCCGCAGCCCGCGATCCAGCGCGACCCGGTTTCCCTGTCGCGGACCATCCGGACCGGCGAAACGGCCGGCGATGACAGCTTCGAAGTCTGGAACTCGGGCGGCGACGCCATGTACTACACCGTGTCTAGCAACGTCAGCTGGCTGTCTGTGGAGCCGACGTCGGGACTCAACACCGGAGCGCGCGACACGATCCTGATCCGCTTCCACACCGCCGGCCTGGGCACGGGGCTGCATACCGGCGGCGTGATCGTAGCCTCCGCCGGGGCGACCAATTCGCCCCAGGCCGTCGCCGTGCAGGTCACCGTCGTCGCGGCCGACGACGTCTACGAGGAGAACGACTCGCTCGCGACGGCCTACGACTGGACGTACGACGGGGCGGGCGCGCCGCTGAATGCCGAGCGCACCTGGTTGAGCGGCCGGGAAGGCCCCGCCCTCCAGGCCGACGAGGACTGGTACCGCATCCGGGTCGAGCCCGGCTACGAGCGGGTGTCGGTCACGTGCCTGTTCGTCCACGCCGACGGCGACATCGACCTGGCCCTGTGCGACGACGCGGGAACCGAACTGGCCGCCTCCCGCGGGTCGGCGGACGGCGAAAGCCTGTCGCTCACGGTGCCGGCGCCCGGTTATTACTTCCTGCGGATCTTCGGCGCCGGGACCGGCAACGAGTACGACCTGTGGTGGAACGGGTTCGACGCACAGGCGGTGCTCGCCGCAGGCGTCTCCAGCCTCGCGCGGACGGCGGACCAGGGCGCGGACGCGGACTCGCAATCGTACGAGACCTGGAACGGCGGCGGCGGGGACCTGCCCTACGAAATCCTGGAGAATTGCCCGTGGTTGAGCGTCATGCCAACCAACGGGAGCAGCGCGGGCGAACGCGACGAGATCCAGGTGCTGTACGCGACGGCCGCGCTCGGCGCCGGCGCCCACGCCGCCGTGATCACGAACCGCGCGCGGGCGGGCGCCAGCAACGAGGTCCTGCTCTCCGTCCTCCTGACGGTCCGGCCGCCGGACGACCCTTACGAGACGAACAACGCCTGGACGACCGCCTACGACCTCTCCGCCCAGCCCGCCGCGTGGTTGAGCGGCTTGGGCGGTCCGGGCGTCCAGCGGGACGACGACTGGTACCGCATCGCCGTCCCGCCGGGCTACGAGAACGTGATCATCACCTGTCTCTTCACGCACGCCGAGGGGGATATCGACGTCGGCCTCTACGACGCGGCCGGGCAGCGGCAGTTTGTGGCCGAGGGCGTCGCGGACAACGAGATTCTCGACGGCGACGTGCCCGCCCCCGGCACGTTCTACATCCGCGTCTACTACGACGACGCCGGCAACACCTATGACCTCTGGTGGAACGCCGCGATGAGACAGACGCCCATCTCGACCCTGGGCCGCACGGGGACCGCGACGGGTGTGCAGTTGCAGATCGAGACGCAGCCGGGTTGGCGCTACGACCTGCAGTATTCCACCGGCCTGCTGCAGGGCGCCTGGAACACGCTTTCCACGAACGCGGGAACCGGCGCGCCCATCGCGCTCCCCGACACCCACGCCGTCCCGCCGAGGTTTTACCGGGTGCTGATCCGTTCGCCGTGAGAAGCGCCGTTTAGCGGAAGCTCACGTCGAACCAGCGCTGGAGCACCGCCGCGCCTTCGGACTTGATCTCCACGAAGATCTCCCCGGCGCGGGCTTTCTTCCTTTCGACCGGCAGGGAAAGCGTACGGACGGAATCCGGGGCCAGTTCCTCGACCCGGCGCCCGCCCTTGTGATCGCCCTGCCACTCGATCTCCAGGGGACGCGGGCGGTTGGAATAGTTCTGAACCCGGATACCGATCGCGGCCCGGTCCCCGCTTCCCTCGACCCGGCGCGCGGGCGGGTCAAACACCAGCGCGTCGGCAATCCGCGGCTTGAACTGGCGCACGCAAACCTTCCGCTCGGCGCCGCGCGAAAGAGTCCATTGGACCTCCAGCCAGGGATCCTCCGCCAAGTCGTCGGCTTCGAAATACCCGGCCAGGCGCTGCGCCTCGCCGGTCGCCACCCCGGCGGCCGCGCCATCCAGCGGCCGGTACGCGCGGCTGGAGAGGACCTTGAGTTCAGCGATGTCGAGCGGCGCCTCGCCCCGGTTGGCCACTTCGACCCGGACCTCGTTGCGGTCGCCGCGGACGGCGGGCCCGGGAAACTCCACGTTGCAGTACGCGCCCCACTCGAGTTCCGAGCGAATCGAGGCGAGATTCGTCAGGCCGGCCGACGCTTCCCTTCGGCCTCCGGACCAGGCGCCGAGGAAGTCCAGTTCCTGCTGCATGTCCGACGCCGTGAACCCGTCGAGCGCCGTGATCTCATAGGGCATCAGAGCCACGGGCGCGGCGGTTTCTCCGGACGGAATAACCCGAACATACCCGTTCCGGGGGTCGAGAAGAAGGCCCGGTTCCTTCGCCGCGGGCCAGTGAATTGTTCCTCGCACGCGTTCGGCCGAGGTGTTGCGCAGCGTGACGTGTCCCGACGGCTGGCGCACGTTGCCGAAATACTCGCTCCACAATTCCTCCGGCCCGGCCTCCACGGGACCGGATGGACACCAGCCCGCCGTCGCCAGGCGCCGGATCAGAGGAAGATCGCGCTCCAGCACGGCGCGGAGCGCCGCGTCCGACCGGGCCTCCTCCCAGATCCGGTCCGTACCGCGCGCCCGCTGGAAGAAGCCTGGCAGAAAGCCGCGGAACATGCACCATGCCAGGTGCCGCGCGAGTTCCTCGGAGGACAGGGACGGCGCGGGCTCCTTCCGCGCGGCCACGACGGGCTTCCGGCCGGCCATCGCCCGGATCGCGTTGGCGGCGCCCTCCCGCGCCGGATCGCACTCGATACCCGGCCACGCGGCGAACTCCGCAACCACCACGTCCAACAACGGCGCCGCAAACGGCGGGGGGATGTCCGGCAGACGCCCGGCGACATAGCCGCCGGACGCCCGGACCGCGGCCGACCAGAAAGCCAGGTCGGCGCAGCAGGCCAGCGGCGAGGCCAGTCCCGGCAGCCAGCGGCCGGACGCGCAGGTCGCGGGATGATCCGCAATCCCTAGCGCGGCCGCATTGAAGTCGAGGGTAGCGGGCGCCGGGGGCGGCTCGAAGAACAGGCCATGGACCGGCGCGGTGTGCATGACCGAGCGATAGAGCCGCCAGTCGGCCATGGCGCGGTTCAGCGGGGCCGCGGCATTCGGCGCGAGGCGCGGATCCGCGCTGACGCGGAGGAACAGGCCCGTGGCGCCGCCCCGCCCCGACTCCTGCCAATCCAGCTTGCCGTCCGGGCGCCGCGATCCGCCGACGAGCGCGGCCGAGGCCAGTTCGCTTTCACGTCCCGATCCCGCCGTCAGCATCTTCAGGAGACCCTCGCTGCGGTTTTCATCTTTCGCCAGGCGGGCCGGGACATTCAGTCGGTAGGACCAGGGTTCCAGGCGGAGGAACGACAGGCAGCCGGCCGGCGCGCCTTTTTCGTCGCCGCCCACGTCGCGGAGCAGGTCCGGCTCCTCGCAGGCCAGATCCAGCGTTCGGGGGTCGGTCGCGCCGGAGAACGGCCGGCCGAACCCGCATACCGGGGCCTGCCGCAGGAAGAATCCGGGATGCTCCTGGTAAAACCGGGTCAGCGCCTTCCGGAACCCGTTGGTCGCCTGACCCGGGAAGACGCGGAATGTGCAACGGAAAAAGGCCCGGCCGGGAAAATTGGATGTGCGCGGCGTCAGGGCCAGGTCGTAGGCGATCCCGAAGAACGGCCTCGCGGGATCGGCCACGATCTCAAAGGACCGCGGTTCGGCGGGATCGGTTTCCGCCATGAAGCACTCTTCCTTCCGCGTGACCACGCCGAAAGGAAAAGCGGACAGGCGCGCGGGGCCGGATGACGAAGACAGTGCGCGCCGGAAGCGGAAGTCCTCGTGCCACACCGCCTTTTCCAGGTCGGTGCGGAGCCCCATATCGAGGCGCAGGCACCGGGTGCGGTCGGCCTGAAGCCAGCCCGTCGCGGAGATTTCGCGTGCGGCATCCTGCTGGAGGATCAGCCCCCACTCCACGTCCAGCGCGCGGCCCGTCCAGCGCACCCGGTTACTGCTGGCCGTCACTTCGGCGGGCTGCAGGTCCGCCTCGCGGCCCGTGGCGGCATCGGTCAGCCGCGCGACCAGGACCGCCCCGCAGGATTCCGGCAGCGACACGGGGCCGGGCCCGTCGACGGGTTGCCCGTCCCAGGAATCCAGCAGGGCCGGCAGCGTACGGGACAACGTGGCGGGCGGCGGCCGGAGCAGGTCCGCGATGTCCTCGGGCTGCAGCGCGGTGGTCCATCGGAAAGGCGGCAGCGAATCGAAATCGCACGGCTCCATGTCGGCCATCGGGTAGCGGTCCTCCGCGGCCCAAGCATCGGAGAGGATCTCGACGGCCCAGGCACCCTGCCCCTTCGCCGCGCGCAGGGGGATGAAGCAGGTCAGGGTATCGGCCTCGACGAAAGAAACGGCCGGCTCCACGGCATCCCATTTCCAGCCCTGGGCGCGGGGGGGATAGCGATAGAGCACTTGGTTTTCGAGCATGTAATCCGCACCCGTCGCCATCTCGCCGCGGACCGGCCCATCGATGTCGAGCAGGATGCGCACGCGGTCCGGGGCCACCGGCCGGGTCAAGGCCAGCTTGAAAACCAGGTCGCCTTCCTCGCCTCGCATAACTTCGACGGCCTGCACCCGGGGCGGTGCAGCAAGGAGTTCCTCCCCGGCCCATACCGTTCCGCCCTCCGCCAGGACGGCGGCCAGTATCCAGGCTCGATTCAAGGCGATCATGAGCCGCCTTTTCTCACATTTTGCGGCCAGCGGCGAATGAAAAACAGCATCGGAATGAATACAACATACTGGCGGAGAGGGGGGGATTCGAACCCCCGATACCGGATTTGGTCCAGTATGACGGTTTAGCAAACCGTTGCTTTCAGCCGCTCAGCCACCTCTCCCATTGCGGGGCCGCGTACTTCGTCGTGGAACTTACCGGAGGTCCCCCACGTGCGCAAGCGGCTTTTCGCCGCTATTCCAGCACGGGCATGACGGAGGTGCCTGTGCGAAGGCTCCAGTCCCGCAGGAGCGGCTGGCGGCGGCCGGCGCGAAAGCCGGCGTACACGCGGCCCAGCGACTCGAGGACCAGTCCGGCCAGCCGCCGGGGTTCCGTATCCACGCCTTCCAGCCGGCAGGACGTGGCCTTGTTCCTCAAGTCCTCCGGCCAGTCGGCCCGGTCCTGCGTGACGTTGATCCCCAGGCCGATAACGGCAAATTCCACGGACTCGGCCTCGATCCGGGGTTCGACAAGGATGCCCGCGATCTTGCGCCCGCGCGCGAGGACGTCGTTGGGCCATTTCAGCGTGAGGCTCCCCACCCCGGCCCGCTCCAGCGCTTCGGCGACGGCCAGGGCCCCGATGACGCCCAGCCAGTTGGCTTCGTACGCGGGGATGGCGGGCCGCAGCAAAACAGAGAGGTAAACGCCCTGCCCCTCGGCCGATAGCCACGTCCGGCCCTGCCGTCCCCGGCCTTTCTCCTGCCGCCGGGCGAGGATGGCCAAGCCCTCCGGGGCGCCCTGTTCAGCCTCCCACTTCGCCACGTCGTTGGTGGACGTGACGGAATCGAATTCCTTGAAGATAAAAACGAGGGGCGGACGCTCGGCCATCGCGCTATGCTCCGATCGCGAACTCGAGCGAGAAATCGGCGGCGGGCGCGGAATGGGTCAGCGCACCGACGGACACGGCGTCCACCCCGGCGCGCGCGACGGTCTCGACGTTTGCCAGGGTGATTCCTCCCGAGGCCTCGATCCTACAACGGCCCTTCGCCAGGTCCACGCACCGCCGCAGGCGTGCCGGGTCCATGTTGTCCAGGAGCACCCAGTCCGGTGCGGCGGGCAGGACCTGTTCGAGTTCGGCTTCGCTCTCCACCTCGATCTCGATCACGAGGCCCGGGAAGCGGCGGCGCGCCTCTTCCACGGCCCCCGCCAGCCCGCGGCCGCCGCGGCGCGCCCACGCCGCGCGGTGGTTGTCCTTGATCAGCACCCGGTCGTACAAGCCGACGCGATGATTGACCCCGCCGCCGCACCGGACGGCGTATTTCTCCAGGAAGCGAAGCGTCGGCGTCGTCTTGCGCGTGTCCAGGACCTGCACGCCGTACGGCGCCGCCTTGCGGGCGAACTGCCGGGTCAGCGTGGCGATGCCCGACAGGCGTTGCAGAAAGTTCAGCGCCACGCGCTCGCCGGCGAGGATGGACCGCGCGCGGCCCCGCAGGACGAGCGCCTCCTGGTCCCGCTCCACCGGATCGCCGTCCCGGGCCTTCGGCCGGCACTCCAACCCGGCATCCACCTGCCGGAAGACCTCCACGGCCGCCGGGAGGCCCGCGACGACGTACGAGCCGCGGGACAGGATGGCTGCCTCGGCCGGTTCCTCCGCGCCGACCAGGGCCTCGGACGTGCAATCACCCGGGCCGAGGTCCTCCTCCAGCGCGCGGCGGACGAGGTCCGCGAGGCGCGGATCGGAAGCCAGGTCTGGAAGTTCAGTGGTCACGGTCGAAGGGTATCATCGGGCGGCGGGCGTCGCAAGCGACGCCCCTACTTCTTCCGGCGCCTGCGGCCGACGGTATATTTCGTCAGGGCGGGCGCCTTATTTTCCTTTCTCGAGACCCCGGGAACGGATGAATCGCCTGTCTCCTTTTTCTTCTGCGCCGCCTTGAGTTCGTAAAGCTGGTCGCGCAGCAGCGCGGCGCGCTCGAACTCCAGCGCCTCGGCGGCCTCCATCATCTCGCGCTCGATGTCCGCCATGACCTGCGCGGCGTCGTACTCCACGCCGGCCTCGCGGATCGCCTGCGACTCGACCTCCTTGGCGGCCTCCTGCTCCGCCAGGCTGTCCTGGATGGCCTTGACGATGCTCTTCGGCGTGATGCCGTGCTCCCGGTTGTAGGCCATCTGCTTCTCGCGGCGCGCGCGCGTGATGTCAATCATGCGCTGCATGGATTCCGTCACCTGCTCGGCATACAGGATCACCTGCCCGTTCACGTGGCGCGCGGCGCGGCCCGCCGTCTGCACGAGCGACGTCTCGGAACGCAGGAACCCCTCCTTGTCCGCGTCGAGGACGGCGACGAGCGAGACCTCCGGCAGGTCCAGGCCCTCGCGCAGGAGGTTGATGCCCACCAGGCAGTCGAAGTCCGCCTTGCGCAGGCCGCGCAGGATCTCGACGCGCTCGATGGTGTCGATCTCCGAGTGCAGGTACTTCACGCGCAGGCCGATGTTGTGGAGGTACTCGGACAGGTCCTCGGCGGTCTTCTTGGTCAGCGTGGTAACGAGCGTGCGCTCGCCCTTCTCCGCGCGCTTCCGGACCTCCTCGATCAGGTCGTCGATCTGGCCGGCCAGCGGCCGGACCTCCACGGGCGGATCGAGCAGGCCGGTCGGGCGGATGACCTGGGGGACCGGCGGCCACCCGACCTGGCGCTCGAACGGACCCGGAGTGGCCGACGTGAACAGGATCGGCCCGGTCGCGGCCATGAACTCGTCGAAGTTCATCGGCCGGTTGTCGAGGGCCGACGGCAGCCGGAACCCGTGCTCGACGAGGACCAGCTTGCGCGACCGGTCGCCGTTGTACATCCCGCGGATCTGCGGCACGCTGACGTGGGACTCGTCGAGGATGGTCAGGAACTCGCCCTGGAAGAAGTCCAGCAGCGTCGCCGGCCGCTCGCCCGGCGAGCGGCCGGACAGGTGGCGGGAGTAGTTCTCGATGCCGCTGCAGTAGCCGACCTCGAGGAGCATCTCGATGTCGTATTCCGTGCGCATGCGCAGCCGCTGGGCTTCCAGCAGCTTTTCCGCGGCCTCGAACTTCTTGACCTGCTCCTCGAGCTCGGCGCGGATGCCGGCCAGGGCGCGCTCGATCTTGGCCTGGGGCATGACGAAGTGGCGGGCGGGCGAGATCATGACGCCCGGCAGCTCGGCGAGCGTGTGGCCGGTCAGCGGATCGATCCGCCGGATGCGCTCCACCGAGTCGCCGAAGAAGTCGATCCGCACGCCGTCCTTGCGGTAGGACGGGAAGACGTCCACCGAGTCGCCGCGCGCGCGGAACGTGCCGGGCTCGGTGGAGAGATCGTTGCGGCTGTACTGGATGTCCACGAGCTTGCGCAGCACCGCGTCGCGGTCCGCGGTCTCCCCGCGCCGCAGGTTGACCAGCATGTCGCGGTAGTCCTCGGGCGAACCCAGGCCGTAAATGCAGGAGACGGAGGCGACGATGACCACGTCCCGCCGGTTCATCAGGGCGTCGGTCGCCGCGAGCCGCAGGCGCTCGATCTCGTCGTTGATCGCCGAATCCTTCTCGATGTACGTGTCCGTCTGCGGGATGTACGCCTCGGGCTGGTAATAGTCGTAGTAGCTGACGAAGTACTCGACGGCGTTGTCCGGGAAGAAGCCTTTCAGCTCGGCGTAGAGCTGGGCGGCCAGGGTCTTGTTGTGCGAGATGACCAGGGTCGGCCGGCCCCAGCGCCGGATCACGTTGGCGATCGTGAACGTCTTGCCGGAGCCCGTGACGCCCTCGAGCGTCTGGAAGCGTCGCCCGTCCGCCAGCCCGCGGCAGAGGGCCTCGATCGCCTCCGGCTGGTCGCCGGTCGGGTCGAACCCGGATTTCAGATGGAAGACGGGAGCCGTGTCCATGCGGGCATGGTAGCCTAAACGGCCGCCGCGTACAAACGGCAGAGCCGTTCTCCGAGTTCCCGCTCCACCCCGGCCCCGTAGCGCCGCTCGAAGGCCCGCCGCCCCATGGCCCGCCGCTCCTCCGGATTCTCGAGCAGGGAAACGAGAGCCCCGGCCAGCCGGGAAGGATCGCGGGATTCGACCAGGAGTCCCGTTTTACCGTGCTCCACGGCCTCGGCCAGCGCGCCCACACGCGCGGCGACGACCGGCCTGGCGAAGCAGGCGGCGATCGGTTCTACCCCGCTCTGGCTGGCCTCCACGTACGGGAGCACGACCACGGCGCATCGCGCGAAGAAGCGGGCCAGCTCGCGGTCCGGGATGAAACGGTTGTGCAACTCGACGCGGTCGCGCACCGGCGCCAGGAGGCCGGCCCAGCGGTCCAGCGAGCCCTGCCCCGCGATGACCAGGCGCGCCCGCGGGACGCGCCGGAGGATCTCCGGCATCGCCGCGAGCATCACCCCGACGCCTTTGTACTCGTGGATCCGGCCGAACAGCAGGATGTCGAACGGCTGCTCCGCGGCGTCCCCCGCCCAGGCGCCGATGCGCGAGGACATGATCACCGGCAGGACCTCCACCCGGTCCGGGGCCAGGCCCCAGCGCCGCACGGCCTGCTCCTTCAGCGCATGGCCGTTCACGATGAAACGGCGGGCGTGCCGCAGCAACGCGGACAGCTTGAACCCCTCCACCGGCCGGCGTTCGCCGAGATGCGGGTAGACGTCGTGCAGGGTGGCGATCACGGGTACGCGCGCGGCGAGGCCGGGGACGAAGAGCGGGTACGTGATGTGGCCGGAGTTCACGTGCAGGACGGTCGGGCCCCAGGCCAGGATGTCCCGCCGGACGCGCCGCGCGAGCCAGGGCAGGCGGGCCAGCGCCGGCGCCGCGCGCCAGGCCAGTTCCTGGGGCGCCTCGTAGCGGAAGCAGACGACACCGGGATCGAAGAGGTCCGGGTCGCTGTCCGCCGGGCCGAAGCTGGCCACCGCCGCGTCCGGCCGGGCGCGCCGCACGGCATTGGCGATGCCGGCGGCGTAGTGGGCCATGCCGCCCCGGTGCAGGCTTAGCACGGCCAGGCGGAGCGACTTGCTCATCCGGGCTCCTCGGCGGGGCACGCGCCGGAACGACGTAACGCCTGCCAGATATCCCGGGCTTCGTAGCCGCGCAGGCTGCGCGAAACGAACACGCTCCACGCGAACAGGACCGCCCACACCGCGAGCGCCGGCCAGGCGAAGTCCGGCCCCCTTTCCCAGCGGATGAAGGCTCCCAAGCCGGCCGTGATCAGCAGCGGCGCCGCCAAGCGCCGCGCCCGGAGGGAAACCTGCCATTGCCGCCACGCGGACGCGATCGCGTAGGCCATGAAGGCCAGCGTGCCGCCCAGCAGGGCCAGGACGGTCTCCACGCCGGACCCGCTCCGCCCGTACGCCAGGAACAGCGGGACAAAGACCGCGTACATCCAGAAGGACGCCTTCAACACCACTCCCGGCGTCTTCATGAGTTGTCCGACCAGGGCGTACCGCATGCCGACCCAGAACGCCAGGGTCATGCCGAACCACAAGCTGATCACGGGGATGGCCGGGATGAAATCGGGGCCCCAGGCCCACGGCACGGCCCAGTCGGCGACGGCTAGGAACAAGCCCGTGACCGCGAGGATGAGCACGCCCCCGAGGCGGCAGAACAGGCTCTGCCAGACGACGCTGCGCTGGAGCCCTTCCGTCTCGTGCATGAGCGTAATCGAGGGCCAGAGCGCGCCGCCCGCGGTGCCGAGCAGGCCCAGCAGGATGTTTTGCAGACGCACGGCCAGGCCCACGCGCCCGATCAGCAGACTGCTCATCCCCGCCAGGCTCATGAAATACGGCGCCATGGTGACGTAGGCCATGGACGCGGTGTGGGCGAGGGCAAGGATCGCCCCGAAGGACGTGATCTCCCGGAGCCGGCGCCCCGGCAGCCAGCCCCGCGGCCAGCGGATACAGGGCGCGGCCAGCAGCCAGGACGCGGCCGCGGAGAGGCCATCGCCCAGCGCGCAGGCGGGCGGCACGAGCCGGAACCCGCCGAGCGCGTATCCCGCGGCTACCAGCGCGGGCACGAGGGCCGTGAACAGGATGTTGAGGACCACGATCCGGCCCGTGCGCCGCTCGGCGTACAGCAGCAAGTAGGGCGCGAGGCCCGCCACGCGGGCCAGGACGCTGAAGGCCAGGTACGCCGCCGCGGGCGTGTTCATGACCGCGCTGCGGCTCGCCATGATGAGCACGAAGCCGGCCGCGGCGGAGACGGCCCCGACACCCAGCCGCATGACGGCCACGGACTTGAAGATCAGGCCGGCTTCGAGTTCCTGCCCCCGCGCCCGGGCCTCCACGTAGTATTGCGAGAGGACCGCCGGCGTGCCGAGGGTGCACAGCAGCGCGATGAAGTCGATGACGCTGCGGAACACCGCCCAGTTCCCGTAGTCGCGCGAGCCCAGGAGCCGCGGGACGGCCAGGGCCAGGACAAAGGATAGGACGGTGCTGACCACCTGCCCGGCCCCGATCAGCGCCACGCCGCGCGCGGCCCGGGAGGCTTCGCGCGCCCGCTCCGGGCCCGGTTCAGGAATGGGCATGCCCACGGAAGCTCCCCGCCCCGGCCGGCTCAAGCGCCGCGCGTTTCCAGGGCCTTCAGGCGCGCCTCGAGTTCGACGACCTTCTTCTTCAATTCCGGCAGCCGCGCCATGTGGGCGTGCAGTCGTTTTTCCTCGTCGTGCGGAATGGCCGGGAAGCCGGACACGAACGACTGCGGCGGAATATCCTTCGTGACCACCGACCGGGCGCCCACGATGCAATCCCGGCCGATCTGTATATGGCCGACCACCCCGACCATGCCCGCCAGGATCGTCCGCTCGCCGATCTCCGAGCTGCCGGAGATGCCGACCAGGGCGACGATCACCGCGTTGTCGCCGATGACCACGTTGTGGCCGATCTGCACGAGGTTGTCGATCTTGACGCCGTTCCCGATGCGCGTGCGGCCGAATCGCGCGCGGTCGATCGTCGTATTGGCGCCGATCTCCACGTCGTTACCGATCTCGACGATGCCGATCTGCGGGATTTTCTCGCGGACGCCTTTCTCGTCGACGCTGTAGCCGAAGCCGTCGCTGCCGATCACCACGCCGTTATGCAGGATGACCCGGTCGCCGAGGCGGCAGGCCTCGCGGACGGTCACCTGCGGATAGAAGCGGCAGCCGGCGCCGACCTTGGCCCCGTGGCCCAGGTAGCAGCCGGCGAACAGGACGGTCCCCTCGCCGATTTCCGCGCCGGGCTCCACGACCACGTACGGCCCGAGGCTGACGTTGGCGCCAAGTTTCGCGTCCGGGGCGACGATGGCCGTCGGGTGCACGCCGGGCGGCGGCACGATCGGCGCGGGGGCGTACTCCATGGCGATCCGGGCGAACGTCTTGTCCGGGTCCTTCGCCCGGAGCACGCACGGCGCGGCACAAGGGCGGTCCCAGTCCTTCGGCACGATGACGGCCGAGGCGCGGGTCGTGGCGGCATCCGGCGCATAGCGCATGTTCGCGAGGAACGAAATCTGGCCCGGCTGGGCCTCGCGAAGACCGGCTACGCCGGTGATCGTGATGGCCCCGTCGCCCTCCAGGACGGCGTTGACGCGCTGCGCCAATTCTGCGGTGGTCCAATTCATGTCCTTCTCCCGGAGGCGTCTACTTGTCGGCCGGCTTTGCCGCCGGCTCCTCCGCGGGCGTGGCGTCCTCGGTCTTGTTGAGCTGCTCCAGGATGATGTCGGTGATGTCGCTGCGCACGTCCTGGTAGAGGACCATCTCGACGCCGTTGAAGCTCTGGCCCGACGAATCGATCACCGTGCTCAAACCCTGGGTGCGGGCGTACGTCTGGATGGTCTGCTGGATTTCCTCGACGATCCGCTTGCGCATCCGGCGCGTCTGGTCGTCCAACTGCTTCTGGCGCGCCTCGTCGAACCGGCGGATCCGGGTCTCCATGTCGCGGGTCTCGATCAGTTTTTCCTCCGCGGCGTTGCGCTTCGCGGCCCGGGCGTCCTCGCTCAAGGCCGTGTTCTGGGCCTCGTCGCGCAGGGCGTTGAACTGTTCCTGGAGCTTCTCGAATTCCGTGGTGAGCTTCTTGCGCTCCTCGTTGAATTCCTCCGCCTGCTTTTTGAGCTGCTCGTCCGCGAGCTTGGTCTTGTAGAACTCGCTGAAGGCGCGTTCCATGTTGACGAATACGATCGGCGGGGTCTCCGCCCGCGCCGCCAGGTTCAGGCCCCAGCCAAGGGCCAATCCGATCGCCGCCAGTCTCCGCATCGCGCTGCTCATGGTTCCTCCGTGGTGTGAAAGGGCCTCCGCTCAATACTGGTATCCGAGCCAGAAACTGAAACGCCCGCTGCTCCGGTCGTTCACCGGGTCCGCGTCGATCGGCCAGGTGTAGTCGAGCTGGATCGGGAAGCCGGGCAGGTCGAACCGCACGCCGAACCCGAGCCCGGAATTGAGGTCGGGAAGTGTATCGTCCTGCCGATCCGTGGACCAGGAATCCGGCCAGACCATGCCGACGTCGTAGAAGAACGCCAGGCGGACCTTCTCGGCCACGGGCATGGTGTATTCCGCCGTGAGGTAGGCGGCGGTGTCGCCGCCGATCGGGTCGCCGTTCTCGTCGTGCGGGCCGACGTCGCGGTACTTGAAGCCCCGGATCGTGCGCGGCCCGCCCAGGAACTCCCGGTCGAACAGATGGACCTTGTCGGAGTCGCCGTATTCCTCGACCACGCCCGCCCAGCCGCGGAGGTTGAACACGTGGTCGAACCACAGGGGGAAGTATTGCGAACTGCGGGCCTCGAAGCCGTACATGTCCGTGTCCGCCCCCAGCAGGCCGCCGGCGACCGTCCCCGAGATGCTGCTGCGGTTGCCGCGGCTGGGGAGGAAGGGATGATTGCGCGTGTCGCGGACCAGTTCGAGCGTCAGGGAGCTCTTCTTGTAGATGCCCTCTTCATCCCGGATGATCTGGGAGGCGTTGGTGGAGACGTCGTAGATGTCGATCTGCTGCAGGCCGTAGGAGAGGTTGACGCGGCTGAACGACCCGAGGGCGTGGCCGAGCGTGATGCGGCCGCCGATGTTCTTCTGGTCGTAGAGGCTGCTGTCGTAGCTGTTCTCGTGCCGGAAAAGGTCCAGGCCCAGCGAGAGGCGCCGATTCAGGAACCACGGTTCGATGAACGACATTTCGTAGTCGGAGCGCTTGGTCCCGACCTGGGCGCGCAGTTTCAGCTTCTGGCCGCCGCCGGTCAGGCCCGGCCAGTCGAACAGGTCGAAGTTGCCCTGCGAAAGCTCCACGAAGCCGATCAGGTCGTCCACGCTGGAGAAGCCGGCCCCGGCCATCAACTGGCCCGTCCGCTGCTCCTCCACCTCGATGTTCAGATCGTACCAGGCCGGGTCATCGGTCGGCGACGGGTAGCTGTTGACGTACTCGAAGTAGTTCAGGTTCTGCAGGCGCCGCTCGCTGGTCCGGACCTTGACGGTGTTGTACAGGTCGCCCGGGTACACCGCCAGCTCGCGGCGGATCACCTTGTCCTTCGTCCGCGCGTTGCCGCGGATGCGGATCTCCCGGATGCGGACCTCGCGCCCCTCCTCGACCGTGAACCGGACATCGGCGACATGGGTCTTCGGATCGGCGAGAATATCGGCGTCCACCGCGGTCCGGATGCGGCCCCGGCTGCCGTACCAGTCCTCGAGGGCCTGGGCGTTCTTGCCGATCTCCGTGCTGGAGGCCGTGTCGCCGGGTTTCAGGCGCACCGAGGCCTCGACCTCGGCCGGCGGCGCCGACGTGATCCCGGCATAGTCGATCTTCCCCACCCGGTACGTCGAGCCCTCGTCCACGCCGATGCGAACCCGGAGCCCGCGCCGGCCCAGCGGCGTGACCTCGGGCTCGCCGATCCCCGCGTCCAGGTAGCCCCGCCCGCGGTACAGCTCCCGGATCCCCTCGCGGTCCGTCTCCAGCGCGTCGGGATCGTAGGTGCCGGCCCCCGTGATCCAGGAAAGCCAGTTCGCGCGCCGCTGCTTCATCACCTTCAGCAGTTCCCGGCTCTTGACGTGCCGGTTGCCCTCAAACTCGATCCGCTTGACCGTGGCGCGGCGGCCCTCCTTGACGGTGATACGCACGTTGATCCAGCCCGGCTCGTCGGCGGGCGCGATCTTCCACGTCAGCCGCGCGTCCGGGAAGTACTTCTTGCGGTACGTCTCGATCACCTTCTGCGAGCGCACGGCCAGCAGGGAATCGTCCGCCGCGTCGCCCGGCCCGAGTTCCATGAGGGTCCGCACCTTGCGGTTCCCGAGATCGTCCGCGCCCTCGATGTCCAGGTCCCGGATGCGGGACCGGCCCTCGACGACGAAGAACACGGCGACCCCGCCGGCCCCCGGCTCCGCCTCCACCGACACGCTGGAGAACATGCCGCTCTGCTGCATCGCGCGCAGGTCGCGCCCGACGGCCATGGCGTTGTATTCCTCGCCGGGCCGGAGCGTGGAGAAGGCCATCACCGCGTTCGTGTCCACCCGCCCGTGCCCCAGGACCCGGACGCCCACCTCGCTCACGTTCGCGGCGCGGGTCACCCCGCCCGCGAGCAGGAGGCCGAGGACCGCGATCCAGCGCTGCCGGGAAAACCGTCTCATGGGGGGGCCTCCCTGTCGCGCGCGCCCGGGGCTTCCTCCTGGTCGACCCCCGCCGCGCGGGTCTCAAAACGCGTGAATTCTTCTACGAAATTGAGTTTCACGATCCCGGTGGGGCCGTTGCGGTGCTTGGCGACCTCGACGACCGCCAGGAGCTGGTCGTCGTGGTCCGGGTCGTCCGGGTACTTGCAGGGGCGCCGGAGCAGCAGGACCACGTCGGCGTCCTGTTCGATCGAGCCCGAATCGCGCAGGTCGGAAAGCTTGGGGATCGCCGTGCTGCTCCGGGTCTCCGGGGCGCGGCTCAACTGGCTCAAGACCAGCACCGGGATCTTCAGTTCCTTGGCCATGCCCTTGAGCGCGCCGGAGATGGCGGCCGTCTCCCGCTGCCGCCCCTCGGAGGCGAACTGCGGGTAGTTGAGCATCTGCATGTAGTCCACCACGATCATCTCGATGCCGAAACGCCGCTTCATCCGCCGGGCCCGCGAACGCAGCTCGAGGACCTCCAGCCCGGCCGTGTCGTCCAGCAGGATCTTCGCCTTGTTCAGCGCCGACGCGGCGTTCATCAGCCGGCCGTGGTGCTCGGTCGAGAGATAGCCGCCCGCGAGCTTGTGCCCGGGCACGTCGGCGTGGGAGCAGATCATGCGGCGCGCGAGCTGTTCGCGGGACATTTCCAGGCTGAACACCGCGACCGGGCGCGGCTCGTGGTCGCCGCCCTGCCCCAGCGCGATGTTCTGCACGATGTTCAGCGCCAGGGAGGTCTTGCCCATCGAGGGCCGCGCGGCCAGGATGACCATGTCCGTCGGCTGCAAGCCCAGCAGGATCCGGTCGAGGTCGTGGAAGCCGGTCGGGATGCCGGTCAGCCCCTTTTTCAGCGCGTAGATCTTCTCGATCTCCTGGACCGCCTGCTTCATCAGGTCGGGCCACGGCGTCACCTGGCCGCGCTGGGCCTCGCCGATCTCGAAGAAGGACTGCTCGACCTTGCCCAGGATGCTGTCCGCGCTCTCCTCGGAGCCGTAGGTCGAGTCGATGGCCTCGCGCGCCCGGTCGATGATCAGCCGGAGCAGGTGCTTCTGCCGGACGATCTCGATGTAGTACTCGGCGTGCGCGGGGGTCGGCGTGGCGTCGACGAGCTGCTCGAGGAACGCGGCGCCGCCGATCTCCTCCAGGCGGCCGCGGTCGCGCAGGCGGTCGCCCGCGGTCAGCAGGTCCACCGGCCGCCCCTCGTGGCTCATCTCGATGAAGAGCTCGAAGAGCGCCTGGTGCGCCGGGACGTAGAAAGACTCGGGGCGCAGCCCGCGTTCCACGGCCAGGTCCACGACCCGGCCGGCGTCCAGCAGCGTCGACCCCAGGACTCCCCGCTCGGCTTCCTCGCTGTACGGCGGGATGCGGTCGGTCCTGGCGGCGGGCGCAGCCATACTACTCCTCGACGATCCAGACCTTCAGTGTCGCTTGGACCTCGGGATGAACCTTGACGGGCACGTTGAACACGCCCAGTTCGCGCAGCGGCTCCGGCAGTTCGATCTGGCGCTTGTCCAGTTCCAGCCCCTGGGCCTTGAGCGCCGCGGCAATATCCGCCGACGTGATCGACCCGAAGAGCTTGCCGCCCTCGCCGGTCTTCGCCGTCAGCGTGCAGGAGGCCTGTTCGATCGCCGCCGCCTGGACCCGCGCCTGCTCCAGTTCCTTCTGCTGCTGCGCCTCGCGCGCCTTCCGCCGGGTTTCGAGGCGGCGCCGCGTCGCCTCCGTCACCGGGGCGGCGAGCTTGCGGGGCAGCAGGTAGTTCCGGGCGTAGCCCTCCGCGACCCGCACCACGTCGCCTTCGGCGCCCAGGCCCTCCACGGTCTCCGTCAGAATCAGTTCGATAGCCATGTCGTCATCCCTTTCCGTTCAGGGCAGCAGGCCCATTACCCGGGCGCGCCGGATCGCGAGCTTGATCTGCCGCTGCTGCTTGGCCGTGGCGCCGGTGAAACGCCGCGGCATGATCTTGCCGCGCTCGGTCATGAACTTGCGCAGCAGCTCGTAGTCGCGGAAGTTGATCGTGTCGTCCGCCTTCAGGTACCGCGTCCGGCGGATGGGGGCCGCGCCGCTGCGGGACGGCTTCCGGGTTTCCTTGTCGCTCGATGCTCGTCTCTTCATTCGCGTGTCCTTTTTGTCGTCTCTCTAGAAGGGCAGGTTCTCGTTGTCCGTGTGCTCGTCCGGGCCGGCCGGGGGCTCGTCCGCCGGCGGCGGCGGGGCGGCCTGCCTCCCGCCGCGCGGGGGCGGTCCGCCTTCCGGCGCGTCGCCCATCTCGCCGCGCTTGGGGCGGCCGAGGAACTGCACGCGGTCGGCCCGCACGCGCAGGCGGCTGCGCTTCTCGCCGGCATCGGTCTGCCAGGTGTCGTACTGCAGGATGCCTTCCACGAGGATCGGCGATCCCTTGCTCAAGTACTCGCCGCACAGCTCGGCGGTCCGGCCCCAGGCCACGACGTTGACGAAGCAGACTTCCTCCTTCTGCTCGCCGCCGCTGGTGTAGGTCCGGTTGATGGCCATGTTGAGGTCGGCCACGGCCGTGCCCGTCGGCGTATAACGCACCTCGACGTCGCGCGTCAGGTTTCCCGCCAGGAAAACTTTGTTAAGGCTGGCCATCGCGCTCTCCCCGGTCGCCGTATTCGCCCGGCACGGTGATCTTGCCCGGCCCGCCGGGCAGCGCCTCGACGATCTGGACGCGGAAGATATTTTCGTCCAGGCGGTAACGGGCGAGCAGCGGCGCGACCTGTTCGGCCGGCAGCCGGATGAAGGCCAGCACGTAGTAGCCCGCTTCCTGCTTCTGCATGGGGCGGGAGAACCCGCGCTTGCCGAGCTGGTTGACGCTCTCGATCTCGCCGCCCGCGCGCTTGATTTCCTCCTGGGCCTTCGTCAGGGCGGCCGCGAGCGCGTCGTCCTTCAGGGCCTCGGGGAAGATGAACATGGCTTCGTATTTCTTCAATGGCATCTCCTCATTTCGTTTCGCTGTTAAACTGGTTCATCGCCTGCTCCACGCCCGACTCGACCAGCCGCCGGACCGCTTCGCCTGCCTGCCGGACGGCCTTCGCCACCGGGTCTCGCTCCGCGGCACCGAAGCGCGCGAGCACGTAGCCCGTCAGGTCCTCGCCCACCGGCCGCGGGCCGATGCCCAGCCGGACCCGCGGGAAGTTCTCCGTCCCGAGCGTCGCGAGCACCGACTGCAGCCCCTTGTGCCCGCCCGCCCCGCCCCGCTTCCGGATGCGCAGGCGCCCGGCCTCCAGGTCGAGATCGTCCAGCACGACGACCACGTCCTCCGCCGCCAGGCCGTGCTTCCGGACCAGCGGCCGGAGGGCGGCCCCGCTCCGGTTCATGAACGTCATCGGCTTGACCAGCAGCACCCGCTCCCGGCCCATCGCGATCTCCGCGGATTGCAAGGGCAACAGCCATTTCTTCCGGAACCGCGTCCCGGCGCCCGCCGCCAGCTCGTCGAGCACGTCGAACCCCACGTTGTGCCGCGTGTGCGCGTACTTCCGGCCCGGATTGCCGAGTCCCACCACGATCTTCACCGGATGGCTCCCCCCGCCGCGCTACTTGGCTTTCTTGCCTTCTTCCTTCTTGGCGGCTTCCGGCTTCTTCCCGGCCTCTTCCTTCTTGCCTTCCGGCTTCTTGGCCTCGCCCTTCTTGCCGCCTTCCTTCTCCTCGCCCTCCGCGCCTTCCTCGCCCTCTTCCTTCTTCGCCGTGATCACCTCGGGCTCCGCGGCGGCGCCCTCGCCCGCGGCGGCCTCCGCCGGGGCCGCTTCCTCTTCCGCGCGCGGCGCGGCCACCGTCGCGACGGCCACTTCCTTCGCGGTCAGGATCGTGTACTTCGCCGGGTCCAGATGGATGTCCGCCACGGTCAGGCTCTGGCCGATGTTCAGGGCGCTGACGTCCAGGTCCACGTGCTCCACGATGTCCGCCGGCAAACACTCGACCGCCAGCTGACGGATCAGGTACTCCAGCACGCCGCCCTGCTGGGTCACGCCGACCGGCTCGCCGACCAGGCGGACCGGCAGCTCGACGCGAAGCTTCTCGGTCATCGAGATCTCGTTGAAGTCCGCGTGCGTCATCTTGCCCGAGACCGGGTGATGCTGGACCTCCTTGAGCAGGACCTTCAGCGTCTTGTCGCCCTCGACCTCCAGGTCCATCAGGATGTTCTCGCCCGAGTGCCCCCGGAGGATCTGCTCGAAGTCGTGCAGGTTCAACTGGACCTTGCGCCCCGGCTTGCCGTCGCCGTAGACCACCGCGGGCAACAGGCCCTGGCGGCGAAGGCGGCCGGCCTGGGCGCTGCCCTGGCCCTGGCGCGGTTGGACTGTGACTTTCAACGTTATCATCGCTGTCTCCCTTGCTGGCTATACGTTAAAGAGCGAAGTGACCGATTGGTTGCTGTGGATGCGCAGGATGGCCTCGCCGAGCAGGTCGGCGACGGAGAGGGCTTCCACGGAAAATCCGTTCCAGTTCTTGGCCGGCACGCTGTTCGTGGTCACCATGAACTCGATCGGCGAGTTCTTGAGGCGCTGGATCGCCTGGTCGGCAAGCACGGCGTGCGTGACGGCCGCGAAGACCCGCTTCGTGCCGCGCGCCTTCAGCAGGTTCGCGGCGGCGCAGAGCGTGCCGCCCGTCGTGCACAGGTCGTCCACGAGCAGCGCGTTGCGGCCGGCGACGTCGCCGACCAGGTTCAGGGCCTCGACCTCCGTCGCGCTCTGGCGCTGCTTGGCGACGATCGCCAGGCCCGCCCCCAGCATCTTGGAATAGGCATAGGCCATCTTCAGCCCGCCCGGGTCCGGCGCCACCACGACGAGGTCGGCGATCTCCTTCGCGCGGATGTGCTTGACGATCACCGGCGCCGCGAACAGGTGGTCCACCGGGATGTCGAAAAAACCCTGCACCTGCTGCGCGTGGAAATCCATCGCCAGCAGCCGGTTCGTCCCGGCCGCCACGAGCAGGTTGGCGACCAGCTTGGCCGTGATCGGCACGCGCGGCTGGTCCTTGCGGTCCTGCCGGGCGTACCCGTAGAACGGCATCACGGCCGTGATCCGGGCCGCCGACGCCCGCCGGGCCGCGTCGACCATGATCAGCAGCTCCATCAGGTTTTCGTTCGGCGGGTTGCAGGTGGGCTGGACGATGAACACGTCCTGCCCGCGGATGTTGTCCACGATCTTGACGCCGATCTCGCCGTCCGGGAAGCGCGTGATCTTCACGTCCCCGAGCGGCTGCTCCACGTACGCGGCGATTTCCTCCGCCAGCGCGCGGTGCGCATTCCCCGAAAATATTCTCATGTCCACTTTTCGCCACCCCGGGCATTTGCCCGACCAGGACTCGAACCTGGACTCTGGCCTCCAAAGGGCCGTGTGCTGCCATTACACCATCGGGCATCCCGTCGCTGCCCACAAAAAATCCGGCGGCGCCCGGCATCCTGACCCCTCGAGGCCGCCGTCGGGTTCCCGCGTATATATAAGACGGCCCTTTTCCCGCGATCCCGCCCCTCCGAGCCGTAACAAGTGCGACAGAGTATGGACCGCCCCGCCAAAAGTCAAGGTAACTTGAAGGGAATCCGCTACCCGATCGGCCAGCCCGGGATCGCCCGGTCGATCTCGGCCATCAGGCGCAGGGTCTCGGAAAGGGCGACCACGATCTTCTGGTAGTGCCGCACGTCCTCGTAGGACAGCGCCCGGCCCTTCCGGTCCTTCAGCCACTTTTCGCAGACCTGGTAGCCGCCCACGTGGAAGTTCCAGACGGCCTCCGGCACGCCGTCGAAATACTGGGTTGAGTTGATGTGGACCCGGCCTCCCGCATAAGACACCTTCTCCACCGTGTTGTCGCCCTTCTCGGGGAAGGAGGTGATGAAATCGTTGAGCTTCGGCGACTCCATCAGGTGCAGGCCCGCCAGTTCCGCCCCCAGCCCCGCCAGCCGGAAGAACAGCTCCCGGTCCGCCGTCAGCGGCAGCCGAGGGAAATCGATCTTCAGGAACTCCGCGTACCGCGCGCGGTACGTCGGCGAATGAAAAACCGCGTAGGCGTAGTGGAACACATCCTCGGGCGTGAAGACACCCCCCTCCGCTGTAGCCGCGCCTCTGCGAGGCGCGTCCGGCACGGCTACAACCATCTTCATCCCCAGCGCCCCCTCCACCGCCGAGACGAAGGAGGGGGTGAAGTTGGGGCGGGGACCAGTACCAAGCTTCAATTCATTTGTCTCATCGTAAACATAAAGAGGGAAAACGCTCAATATACCTTTGCTGCTGTAAAAAGCCCTATTGTCCGTCATAAATCTGGCGATGCTAAAGTGATTATAATCCTCGCCAACTGAAACTTGACGCATAGCCAGAAAAGCCAAGTTGTTTCCGGCGATCATGTGCTTCATGCAAGGGAAGCCAGGAGTTCCAACAAACCCTCTGGTCCTTCCGCTATACCAAATGACACGAACATCAAACGGGCGATAAAGAACTGGGTGAATTGGATTCGCGGAATTGTTCTCGCGAAGATCTGTAATCGCTTTTTTAAGTTTCCAGTCTCGGCTGTCCTTTTGGAGTCCATACTTACGACGAATCTCTCCCTCCTCAAGGTCAAGAAAATCAGATACAGTGGAAACTAAACTTGCTCTTTCAAAATGGATAGACAGTGAATCCCTTTCTGTTTTGACACCAGAACCCGACACGACAAAGGCATCTTTCAACGAAACACCTTGCCCGTACTCCTCCTGTGCCTTCGTATCCTTCGGCACGAAGAACCAGTACGGCTCCGTGGGTTTTAGTTCCGTCCATTTCGTGGACTCCGCGTCGTTTCCGCCGAGCCATTCGTATTTCTGTTCGCGCCGCCCCCACAGGTCGGCGTGTAAGACTTTGGGTAGGGCGCGACCGCCGGGCGCGCCGCTCTTTTCCGGCGTCGCGGGAGCTCCGCCCTCCACGGACCCGTCCGGTAAACGGGCACTGGAGGGTCGAGCTCCCGCGAGACCGTCTTCCGCCCTACCCTTTTTCACCGCCAGCAAAATGGACACGCCGACGGTGATGTCGAAGACGTTCTCGTCCTTGCCGCCCTCGGGCGTCTTCTCCTTCTTCTTCGAGCTGCCGTGGAGGTTCAGGACGTAGAGCTCGTCGAAGGCTTCCATCAGCGATCGGCGCAGCCGGCGGTGCGTGATGCCGTCGAGATACGTGTTGTTGGTGATGAACCCGATCAGCCCGTGCCCCGTCCGCTCGATGCGCCACTGGGCGAACCGCAGGAACTTGATGAAGTCGTCGTCGAGGTTGAGCTTCTTCTCGTTCAGGTCCTTCTTGTAGTCCTCCAGCAGCTTGAGAATCCACGGGTTGCGGTTCATCCGGCCGAAGTTGGCGTACGGCGGGTTGCCGAGCACAACCATGATCGGCGCCTTGGACTTGACCTCCGAGGCGGCGTCGGCCTCCTCGGAGATCCAGCTCGCGTAGAGCTGCTCGCTCTTGTGAGCGGCCTGTTCGAGGGTGTTGGTCAGGAAGACCCCGAGCCGCCGGTCGCCGCCGAAGCCGTAGCCGGTCTCCTCCAGCCGCATGCCGAGCTTGAGGTGCGCGATGGCGTACGGGGCCATGAGCAGCTCGAAGCCGAAGAGGCGGTTGAGGAGATGGTTCTCCACGTAGCCGTCCCACGCGCCCTTCTGCTTCGCGAACCGGGCGTACACCTCGTTAAGCACGGAATACAGGAACGTCGCCGTGCCGGCGGCGGGATCGAGGATCAGGGTTTTCTCGTCCGCCAGGCCGCCGGGCCGATCGAACTTCGACTGGAGGAGCCGGTCGAGCGAGCGGACGATCCAGCCGACGACGGGCTCGGGGGTGTAGTAGACGCCGCGGCCCTCGCGCAGTTTCGGGTCATAGGCGGCGAGGAAGGTTTCGTAGAAGTGGACGATCGGGTCTTCCCGGCCCTTCCCCTTTCCGAAGTCCCGCAGGATCTCGTGCATGTCGGCGTGCCGCAGCAGGTCCACGAGGTCGTCCACGGCCCACGCGATGGTGTCGGGCATGTCCACGCCGGCGATCTCGTGGAACAGTTTGCGCAGGAAGGGATTTGTTTTCGGCAGCCGGTAGGCCGCCATCTCGCGGGTGAATTCCTTGTTCGCGGGGGTGTGGATGCGCGCCGCGAAGAGGCCGTAGGCGAGCGTCTGGGCGAACATGTCGGCGAAGTCGGCCTCGGTCAGGTCGGGGATCAGCGTCTCGCGGAAGGCGGAGAGCCAGGCGTGCAGCCACGGGCCGCGCGGCTTCCCGGCGCCGTATTCGGCGGCGGCCTCGCGGAGCCTTGTTTTCTCCAATTCTTCCGCCTCGTGGCGGAAGGTGGCGTTAATGAGGTCCCGCAGGATGCGCGTGAGCGCGGCCATGCGGACGGCGAGTTCGCGGGCGGTGCCGATGGTCAGGGCGGGCTGCTCGTAGAAGGCGTTGAGCAGGGCGGCCAGTTGGGGTTCCGCGTCCGGGAGCGGCCGGAGTTTTCCCCTGGCGTCCACCTCCGCCACGCGCAGGGCCAGGCGCGGCTCGCCGCCGACGAACCACCGGAACTCGAGGTAGTCGGTCAGCATCCAGTTGGCCAGCCCGTCGCGGTAGCGGACAAACTGCTCGCCGTGCGGGCCGCGCCCGCGGGCCATCTCGTCGAGGTTCGTGCCGATGTCCTTGGTCTCGACGTAGCCGAGGGGCGTTTTCTTCCGTGTGACAATGAAGTCGGGGGCGCCGCAGGCGATGCGGCGCGGCTCGTTGGTCGCGTCCACGTCCTTGCCGCAGGCTTCCAGGAGCCGTTCGAGGAACGGCCGGTAGGTGTGCTCGGTGGCGATCCCCTTGTCCAGGTTCCGCTTGAGTTCCGCGAGATAGTCCCCCAATGGCGTCACGCCCGGGAGCATAGCAGAGCGCCGCCGAGCATCGCAAGGCCGCGTTCCCTCAGCCCAGGAGGGGTGTTTCAAAACCGGCCTCGCGGAAATGGCGATCCTTGGTCAGGGCCGTTCGAAGCTTCAGGCGCCTCATGACGGTAAAGCTGACCCCATCCGTGAAGGACCAGTCCTGATCTTCATGCTTGGCCCAGAAGGCGAAGGCATCGCTGAAGAGTTCGGGGTCCATCCAGACCACACGGCAGGACGCGGATTCCAGGATGCCGGCCAGGAAAGCCGAAGCCACCGGGCCGTGCCCGCGTGCCTTCAGGAGCGTGGCGGTCTCATCGAGGACATAATCGGTCGTCACAAAAAGCCGGCGCTGCCGGGCGGACTCGCGCATGTACCCCTCCATGCGTTCGTGCGCGTCGTCCTTTTTTACCAGCAGCGCGTAAAACGCCCCGGTATCCAGGAATACTTCACGCCCCATAGATCCCCCGGTCCATCTCGGCGTTGGACAGGGACACGCCGTCTTCCGCCGCCAGGTCGGCCAGCCGGTACAAAGGATCTTCCGGGCCGGCCTTTCGTTTCACCGGCTCGAGGCGCGCCACCGGTTTGCCGCGAACGGTCAGCAACAGCGACTGGCCGCGACGCACGCGATTCAACACCCCCCCCGCATCCTTCCGGAACTCCAACAGCGAAACCGCGGTCATGTTGATCTCCAAGTTGAACTTCAACTTGAATATAAACCGTGTCACGGGAAACGTCAAGGACAACGGGGAGGCGCCCCGCCGCGCCTCCCTATCCGCGTCCACCCGCGTGATCCGCGGTTTCTCTCCCCTTGTTTGACCACGCCAGCGCGACGCCTCGCGGGACGGGGGCGTCCCGTCTCCAGCGGCTCGAGGGTCAGGCTGTCTTGAGCATGTCACGGAGCTTGCGCAGCTTCTCCAGCTTCTCGACCAGCTCCGC
Source organism: Kiritimatiellia bacterium (assembly GCA_018001225.1). Classification (NCBI taxonomy): domain Bacteria; kingdom Pseudomonadati; phylum Kiritimatiellota; class Kiritimatiellia; species Kiritimatiellia bacterium. The sequence continues at coordinate 45,340 of JAGNIJ010000021.1, forward strand.
CTTGCGGGCCTTGTGCTGCTCGATCACCGCCGCGGGCGCGCGGGTGACGAAGTCCAGGTTATCCAGTTTCCGGGCCAGTTTCTGGATGCCGTCCTCGGCCTCCTCAATCTGGCCGTTGAGCTTCTCGACTTCTTTCGCGGCATCCACGAGGCCCTCGAGCGACAGGAAGATCGTGCCCAGCGGGCTCAAGCCGCTCGGCATCGCGCCGACCGGCGCGAAGGCCGGGTCGATCGCCAGGGTCTCCGCCTTGAGCAGGGAAACGATCGCCTCGCGGTCGGATTCCAACTGCCCCGCCACGGGGGGGCTGACCGGCCGGACGGTGAACTTCACCCGGGTGCCCGGCGGAATACCGTAGTCCGCGCGCAGCGTGCGCCCGATGCGCACGAGGTCGTGCCGGGCGTCCACGTAGGCGACCAGCTCCGGCGTGATCCCCCACGCGTGCAGGTCCTCCTCGGGGCGCGGCTCGGGCCACTTCTCGGTCATGAGGTACGAATCGCCGTGCAACGCCGCGTAGCCCATCCCGTGCCACAGTTCCTCGGTCAGGAACGGCATCAGCGGGTGCAGCAGGCGCAGCGCGCGGGAGAAGACGTAGTGCATCACGCCCAGCACGTCGCTTTTCCGCTTCTCATCCGTGCCGTACAGAACCTGCTTGGCGTACTCCACGTACCAATCGCAGAACTGGTGCCAGAGGAATTCGTACAAGGTCTTGGCGTAGTCGTTGAGCCGGTAGCGCGCCAGGTTGTCATCGCAGGCGGCGATGGCGGCGTGGAGCTTGGCCAGGATGTGGCGGTCATCCGCGGATAGTGTCGCGGCGTCGAAGGCCGGCTCGTCGGAGGCCGCCGGGCCCTTGGTCTGCATCTGGATGAACCGCGCGGCGTTCCAGATCTTCGTGCCGAAGTTCCGGCCGATCTCGAACTTGTTGTTGGAGAGGAACACGTCCTGCCCCGTCGCCGTGAGCATGATCAGGCTGAAGCGCAGGGCGTCGGCGCTGAACTGCTCGGTGATCGCCAGCGGGTCGATGGAGTTGCCGAGGCTCTTGCTCATCTTGAGCCCCGACTCGTCGCGCACCGTTCCGTGGATATAGACCTCGCGGAACGGGAGGTCGCCCATGAACTCGAAGCCCGCCATGATCATGCGCGCGACCCAGAAGAAGATGATCTCCGAGGCCGTCGAGAGCGTCACGGTCGGGTAGTAAAACGAGAGGTCGGCGCCCTTCTCGGGCCAGCCGAACACGCTGAACGGCCAGAGCCACGAGGAGAACCACGTGTCCAGCACGTCCTCGTCCTGCCGGAAGTCCGCCGAGCCGCATTTCGGGCAGGACCCGGGTTTCTCGCGGGCCGCCCATTCGTGGCCGCAGGCGTCGCAGTAGAACACCGGGATGCGGTGCCCCCACCAGATCTGCCGCGAGATGCACCAGTCGCGGAGGTTCTCCATCCAGTCGAGGTACACCTTGGTCCAGCGCTCCGGGATGAAACGGATGCGGCCGTCGCGCACGGCCTCGATAGCGGGCCGGGCCAGCGGCTTCATCTTTACGAACCACTGCGGCGACAGCCGCGGCTCGACCATCGTGTGGCAGCGGTAGCAGTGCCCGACGGCATGGTCGTGGTCTTCGATCTTCTCCACCAGCCCGGCGTCGCGCAGGTCCTCGACGATGTCCTCGCGGCAGGCGAAGCGGTCCATGCCCGCGTACGGCCCCGCGGCCTCGTTCATCGTGCCGTCGTCGTTCATCACGTTGATCGGCGTCAGGCCGTGCCGCTGGGCGATGGCGAAGTCGTTCGGGTCGTGCGCGGGCGTGACCTTGACCACGCCCGTGCCGAACTTCGGGTCCACGAAGTCGTCCTCCACCACGCGCAACTCGCGCTGGAGGATCGGGAGGACAAGAGTTTTGCCGACCAGGTGCCGGTATCGCTCGTCCCGCGGGTTGATGGCGACGGCGACGTCGCCGAGCAGGGTCTCCGGCCGAGTCGTGGCGACCAGGACATGCTCCTTTTTCTTCGCGTCCTTGACCGGGTAGCGGATGTAGTAAAGCTTGCCGCCGAGGTCCTCGTGCTCGCTCTCCTCGTCGGACAGCGCGGTCCGGCAGCGCGGGCACCAGTTGATGATGTACTCGCCCCGGTAGATCAGCTTCTTCTCGTAGAGCCGGATGAACACCTCGGCGACGGCGCGGCTCAAGCCCTCGTCCATTGTGAACCGCTCGCGGTCCCAGTCGCAGGAGGCCCCGATCTTCTTGAGCTGCCGGATGATCGTGGCCCCGTACTGCTCGCGCCACTTCCAGACGCGCCGGATGAACTCCTCGCGACCGAGGTCGTCGCGGGTCTTCTTCTCCTCTTTCTTCAGCGCGCGCTCGACGACGTTCTGCGTCGCGATGCCGGCGTGGTCCGTGCCGGGCACCCAGACCGTGTTGAAGCCCTGCATCCGCTTCCAGCGGATCAGGATGTCCTGGATGGAGTTATTGAGGGCGTGGCCCATGTGCAGGATGCCCGTCACGTTCGGCGGCGGGATGACGATGCAGAACGGCTTGCCGCCGCGCGAGGCGTCGGAATGGAACAGCCCGCGCTCGGTCCACTCGCGGTACCAGCGCTCTTCGATCGACTTGGGATCGTAGTGCTTGGCCAGGTCAGCCATCTTTCTTCCCCGCTTTCTTCTCCTCGAGGAACAGCTTGTACTCCACGCTGTCCACGAGCGCCTCCCAGGAGGCCTCGATGATGTTGCCGGACACGCCCACGGTGCCCCAGGTCTGGCGGCCGTCGCTCGACTCGATCAGCACGCGGGTCTTGGCCGCGGTCGCCGTCTCGGGGTCGAGGATGCGGACCCGGTAATCGGTGAGCACCACGTCGGCGATCTGCGGGTAGAAGCGCGTCAGCGCGTTGCGCAGCGCCGAGTTCAGGGCGTCCACCGGGCCGTCGCCCTCGGCGACGGTGTGCTCCGTCTCGCCGTTGACCGTCAGCTTCACCGTCGCCTCGGACAGGCACGGCTCGCTGCGGTGCCGCTTCTCGACGATCACGCGGAAGCCCTCGAGCGTGAAGAACGGGCGGTGGGCCTTGAGCACCTTCTGCACCAGCAGCTTGAAGGAACCCTCCGCCGCCTCGAACTCGTAGCCTTCCTTCTCCTGCCGCTCCAGCTCGTGAAGAATCTCCTTCACCTCCGGCGAGGTCTTGTCGAGGTTCATCCCCATCTCGACCGCCTTGAGGAAGATGTTCGACGCGCCGGACAGCTCCGACACCAGCACGCGCCGCTCGTTGCCCACGACGGCCGGGTCGATGTGTTCGAAACTGCGGGCGACCTTGCGGACGGCGTCCACGTGCATGCCGGCCTTGTGGGCGAAAGAGCTGTCGCCGACGAAGGCCGCCTTGCGGTTCGGCCGGACGTTGGCGATCTCGTCCACGAACAGCGAGACCTCGCGAAGCTGTTTCAGGCTCCCTTCCCGCAGGCAGTCGCAGCCCATCTTGAGGACCAGGTTCGGAATGATGGACGTCAGGTTCGCATTGCCCGTCCGCTCGCCGTAGCCGTTCGTCGTGCCCTGGACCTGCACCGCGCCCGCGCGGACGGCCTCGAGGCTGTTCGCCACGCCGGTCTCCCCGTCGTTGTGCGCATGGATGCCGACCTTGGGCCCGACCTGGCGGATCACCTCCTGGATGATCGCGAATACCTCGTGCGGCAGCGTGCCGCCGTTGGTGTCGCAGGGCACGACCAGGTCCGCCCCGGCGTCCAGCGCGGCCCGCAGGGTCTTGAGCGCATACTCGGGATCATCCTTGTACCCGTCGAAAAAGTGCTCGGCGTCGTAGATGACTTCCTTGCCGTGCTGTTTCAGGTACCGCACGGTGTCGGCGATCATAGCGAGGTTTTCCTCGTCCGTGGTCCGGAGGACCTCCTTGACATGGAGCCGCCAGCTCTTGCCGAAGATCGTGCAGGCCGGCGTGTCCGCTTCGATCAGCGCCTGGGTGCCGAGATCCTCGGCCACGGGGGTATTCGCCCGCCGCGTGCTGCCGAACGCCGCGATCTTCGCGTGAACGAGCTTCTCCTTCCTGATCTCCTTGAAGAAGGCCATGTCCTTCACGTTGGAGGCCGCGAATCCGCCCTCGATGTAGTCCACGCCGAAGGCGTCCAGCCGCTTCGCGACGCGGACCTTGCCCGCCACCGAGAACGAAATCCCCTCGCCCTGCGCGCCGTCGCGCAGCGTGGTGTCATAGATCGCGATGCGTTTGTTTGTCTTCATGGCCTTACCATCCTGTCCTTTTCACCGCGGATGGCGCGGATAACGCGGTTTGAACCATCCGCGCAATCCGCGTAATCCGCGGTTTCTCCGTCCTGTCTTCAATTGAAAAACGCGTGATATAAAGCCTTCACGGCCTTTTTACGGTCGTCCGCTTTCACGCCGAACATCATGCTGATTTCCGAAGAGCCCTGGTTCATCATCTCGATGTTCACGCCGGCGTCGGCCAGGGCCCGCGTGGCGCGGGCCGCCAGGCCGACGGTATGGCTCATCCCCTCGCCCACGACCATCAACAGCGCCAGCCCGCGTTCGACCTCGACGTCGTCCGCGCCCAATTCCTTTTGAATCCGGCCGACCACGTGGCGTTCCTTCTCCGGCGTGAACTGGTGGTCGCGCAGGATGACGCTCGTGTTGTCGATGCCGGACGGCGCGTGCTCGTAGGAGAGGCCCTCCTCCTCGAGGATCTGGAGCAGTTTCCGGCCGAACCCAATCTCGCGGTTCATCAGGTACTTGCTCAAGAACAGCGTGCAGAACCCGTCGCTGCTGGAGATGCCCACCACGCCGCCGGTGTGCGCGGGCCGCTCCGGCACGACCATCGTGCCCGGCGCGGACGGGCGGTTGGTGTTGCGGATGTTGATCGGGATATTCGCGTGGACCGCGGGCAGGATGGCCTCGTCGTGGAACACGCCGAACCCCGAGTAGGCCAGCTCGCGCATCTCGCGGTAGGTCAGCAGCTCGATCGGCCGGGCGTCGGGCACGATCCGCGGGTCCGCGGAATAGACCGAATCCACGTCGGTGAAATTCTCGTAGGCGTCCGCCTTCACGGCGGCGGCGAGGATGGCGCCGGTGATGTCCGAGCCGCCGCGCGGGAAGGTGACGATCCGGCCGGCCCGCGTATAGCCGAAGAACCCGGGGAAGATCGTCACGCCGGGCCGGCCGCGCAGCGCGGCCAGCCTGGCGTAGGATTCCGGCAGCACCTGGGCGTTGCCGGGCTCGTCGCTCAAGACCATGCCGGCCTCGCGGGGGCAGGCATAGGCCGCCGGCACGCCCTTCCGCGCGAAGGCGGCCGCGACGCAGCGGGCGCTGTAATCCTCGCCCGCGGCCTTGACGGCATCCGTGAACAGGCCCTTGTGGCTGCGGTCGGCGGACAGCCGACCGCGCAAATCCTGTTCGATCTCCGTCAGCAGGGCGGACGGCAGGTCCAGCTCGCGGCCGATCTCGGCGAAGCGATGCACCACGAGCGCCAGTTCCGCCTCGGCCTCGCCGCGCGCCAGCATCGCCTTCGCGCAGGCGATCAGCAGGTCGGTGACCTTGGTGTCGTCCTTCGACCGCTTGCCGGGCGCGGAGACCACGACGATCCGCCGGTCCGGGTCGGCCCGGACGATCTCCAGCACCTTGAGAATCTGGCCGGCGTCCGCCAGCGAGGTCCCGCCGAATTTAGCCACTTTCATGAGCTCGTCATCCTTCTTCCGTCTGTAGCTCCGGCGCTCCGCCGCCGGAGATTTCCGCCGACGGCGCGGCGGAACTACAGGATTAAAAGTCCTCGATCCGTATCCTCACGGTCGGCGCGCCGACCACGTCCAGTGTGTCGATCTCGGCCAGCGCGGCCCGGAACGCGCTCTCCGGCGCGGCATGGGTCACGACCAGCACGGGCACATGCTCGCCCTGCCGGGTCTCCTTTTGCATCACCGACGCGATGCTGATCCCGTTGCGGCCGAGGGCCTGCGCCACCAGGGCCAGCACGCCGGGCTTGTCCAGCAGCGAGAGGCGCAGGTAACAGCGGGTGACAATCTCGCCGATCGGCCGCAACGCGCCGGACGCCTGCCGGAGCACGGGCGGGCGGCGCGCGCCGGACGCCAGGTCGCGGGCCGCGTCGGCGAGGTCGGCCAGGACCGCGCTCGCGGTCGCCCGGCGCCCCGCGCCGCGGCCGTAGTACAGTGTGTCGCCCACGATGTCCCCGGACACCAGCACCGCGTTGAACACACCGCTGACCGCGGCCAGCGGGTGGGCGTGCGGGACAAGGGTCGGGTGCACGCGTACCTCGACGCCGTTGCCGCCCTGCTTGATCACCGCCAGCAGCTTGATGCGGTAGCCCATCTCGGCCGCGTAGGCGATGTCCCCGGAGGAAATGCTGCGGATGCCCTCGACGTGCACGGCGCTCATGGGCACGGGGAAGCCGTGCGCGAGCGAGGCCAGGACGACGGCCTTGTGGGCCGTGTCGCGGCCGTCCACGTCCAAGCTCGGTTCGGCCTCGGCGTACCCGGCCTGCTGGGCGGCCTTGAGCACCTGGTCGAAGGGCATCTGCTCCTCCTCCATGCGCGTGAGGATGTAATTGCAGGTGCCGTTAAGGATACCGTACACGCTCGCGATCCGGTTGGCCACCAGGCCTTCACGAACGGCCTTGATGATCGGGATGCCGCCGCCCACGCTGGCCTCGAAATAGAGCGCCGTCTTCTTTTCCGCGGCCAGCCGGTGCAACTCCGCGCCGGCCTCCGCCAGCAGGGCCTTGTTGGCCGTGACCACGGGCTTGCCGAGTTCGAGCGCCTGCCGGATGAATTCCTTCGCCTTGGTCACGCCGCCGATGAGTTCCACGACGACGTCCACCTTCGGGTCGCGGATGACCTCGCCGGCGTCGCGGGTCATCAGGGCCCGGTCGACCTTCACGCCGCGGTCCGAGTCCAGATCCAGGTCGGCCAGGCGGCGCAGGACGAGCCGCAGGCCCAGGCGCTCCTCGAGTAACCGGTCGTTCTGCTGCAAGCCTTCCACCACCCCGGCCCCGACGGTACCGAAGCCGAGCAAGCCTATGCCGATTTCTTTCATGTCCATCCATCCTGTTGGCCGATACGAAAAACCCCCTCACGCGAGGGGGCCACAGCGAAAAAGGTATCCGCCGGCGGCCCTCTCAAGAGCCTCCCGTGATCGTTACACTAACGATGACCGATTGGTTCATAGGGTCAAAATCTACAGCGTTTGACCCCGGTTACAAGCAGAAAGATGGAGCCGCCGCCACGCCCTCGACATCGTCATTCGGCCGGCGCGGCCGCTTCCTCCAGGCACTGCCGTACGGCTTTCCGCCATTTTTCCGAATCGGCGGCAAGGCAGGAAGAATGTCCGGCCGAGGAGAACCTGACCATGAAGCGCGGCCCGACCAGGCGGCCGAACAGGCGCTGCGCCTGTTCGGTCGTCACCCGGGGATCCTTCTCCCCATGCAGGACCAGGGTCGGGACCTTCGTCCCGGCCGCGTACTCCGCCGGGTTGTGCCGAAAGCCGTTAAATCCGCACTGCACGCCGCCCCAGAGGACCAGCGACTCGGCGGCGGGAAAGGCCGGCCAGCCCAGGGCCCGGAAACGATTCCGCACGGCGTTGAGCATGGTATCGAAGACCGCCTCCACGACTATGCCGTCGGCCTCGACCCCGAGGACGGCCACGGCGCGCAGCACGGCGGCGCCGCCCATGGACTGGCCGTAGAGGAAGAGGCCGTCCCGATCCGGCAGGCGCCCGCGGATCCACTCCGCGGCGGCCTGCACGTCGAAGGCCTCGCGCACGCCCAGCGTGGTCCGGTTCCCGGTCGAACCGCCGCTGCCGCGCAGGTCCACCAGGAGCACGGGGTGGCCCATGGCCCGGACGGCCGCGGCTTCCTCCAGCAGGCTGGATCGCGAGGTGCCGTACCCGTGGAAAAAAAGCACGGGCCAACGGTCGCCCGGCGCGGGGATGAACCAGGCCTCCAGATCCGCGCCGTCGGCAGCGCTGAATGTGACCGTTTCGAACTCCAGGCCGAACTGCGCCGGCGATCGGTCGTTCACGGGGCGCGCCCGCGCCGCGCCGCGGAACAGGATGAGGATTTTGTCCCCTGCGGAGAGAGCCTCGATTGCCGCCGCGGGACCGCCGGCGCGGTAGTTCAGAAAGGAGCGCGCATGGTTCCACGCCGCCACCTGCAACAGGAGCAGGGCCGCGGCGCCCAGGCCGAGCACCGGCCGAAGCCGCCCGCGGGCGCACGCCTTCACGGGGCGGAGCCCGGCCGCTGGTCGGGGCCGTCGAGAACCTGGCGGACCAGGCGCGCCAGTTCGCCCGCCTCGAAGGGTTTCCGGAGGAGGGGGATCATGAACAAGTCCGGGTCCTTGCTCAAGTGTTCCTGCGAGTAACCGGAGGCGAAGAGGGCGCGGATTCCCGGCCGCATCTTGAGCACCTCGCGCGCCAGGCTCACCCCGTCCATCCCCGGCATGACGATGTCGGTGAGGAGGAGATGGATGTGTTCCGCGGTCCGGGCCATCAGTTCCAGGGCGCTCTCGGCGCAGTCGGCCACATGCACCTTGTAGCCGAGATGGGTCAGGATGCGGCCGGTGACGTCCCGGACCGAGCGTTCGTCCTCCACCAGCAGCACGGTTTCCGTCCCTCCGGCTACCGGGGTGATGGCGCCCGTGGCCGACAGCTTGGCGGGCGGCACGTACGCCGCCGGCAGGTAGATCTTGAAGGTGCTGCCCTTGCCCACTTCCGTCTCCAGGGCCAGGCGTCCGCCGTGCTGCTTGACAATCCCGTATACCACGGAGAGGCCCAGGCCGGTTCCCTGCCCCGCCGGTTTGGTCGTAAACAAGGGCTCAAATATCTTCCGCCGGATTTCCTCGGATACGCCGCTGCCCGTATCCTGCACGGAAATGCGGATATGGCGCGCCCCGGCCTCGAAGTCCGGAGGCTCGACGAACTCGGAGGCCGGCTCGTTGTCCAGCTTCACCATCGCGGTGCCGATGGTGACCGAGCCCTGGTTGTGGATGGCGTCCCGCGCGTTCATCGCGAGGTTGGCGAGCACCTGCTCCAGCCGGCCCTTGTCCACCTGGGCGATGCAGGGCTCGCGCGCCAGGCGGACCTCCAGCCGGATGCGCTCGCCGAGGATATGCTGGAACATGCCCTCCATGCCCGCGATGATCTCGTTGACGTTCAATGCCTTCAGCTCGATGGGCTGCTTCCGGCAGAAGGTCAGCAACTCCTTGGTCAGTTGCGAGGCCCGCTTCGCCGTCCGGAGAATCTCCCCCGCGTCCTTGCTCAACTTCGCATCCTGCGCCACGGCATCCGCCAGGAACTGGGCGCTGCTCAAGATGACCGTCAGCATATTGTTGAAATCGTGGGCGATCCCCCCGGCGATCTCTCCGACGGTTTCGATCTTCTGCGTCTCCATCAACTGGTTCTCCAGGGCGACGCTGTCCGTCACGTCGCGCCGGATGGCCAGGTAATGGACGGCCCGGCCCGTCCCATCCTTCACCGGCGAGATCAGCACGTCCTCCTCGCGCACGGAGCCGTCCTTGCGCCGGGTCCGCATGCGGCCCCGCCAGTTCTCCCCGTGGAGCAGCGCTTCCAGCACCTCGCGTACCTGGCGCGTATCTTCAGGCCGGCCGAAGAACCGCGCGCTCTGCCCCAGCAGTTCCGCGGACGTGTACCCGGTCATTTTCTCCAGGGCCGGGTTGACGTAGCAGACGACGCCCTGGGTGTCGGTGATGACGACCCCGTCGGCCAGCTGCGCCACGGCCGCGGAGAGCCTTACGCGTTCCTGTTCGGCATGTTTCCGGTCGGCCATTTCGCGCAGCAGTTGCTCGTTGGCGGCCTGCAGGGCATGCTGCGCCTGCAGCCGCTTGTTCACGTTGATCCCGTACCCCAGGACCAGCAGGCCCAGGATCCCCACGCCGCCCAAAACCAGCCAGACCGTCTGCTTCCGGAACCGGTACATGGGCTCGGACCGGTGAATCACGAGGCTCCCCGCGGGCAACGCCGCGAGATCGATCCCGAAACGCTGCATCTGCGCGTGATCGAACATGTACTGGTTCGGGCAGCGCTGGATCACCGGGATGCCTTCCGCGCGCTCCCCGGCCAGGATCCGCAGGGTCATTTCCGCCGCCGCGCGCCCGTGGGTCTCCCCCCGCGTCAGCATGCCCCCGACAATCCCGTCGCCGAGGTAGAACGCCCACACGCCGTAGACCGGAAGCGGGGTGGCCGAGCAGACCAGTTGCGCGGCGTCGCGGTAACGGAACACCTGGCCCAGCCGGTCCTGATTGAAGGTCATCAGAAGTACCACCGTCTTTTCCGGCAGCCCGCGTATTTCATCCAGGAGTTCCGCCATGCTGGCCGGGCCGGTGAAGCGGAACGACACCCGCCCCGCGTACTTCGGCATGATCTCTTCGACCCTCTTGTTGTTGGCCTTGCCGGTGGAACTCTGGTCGTTGATCACGTACACCTGCCGCGTGCCAGGATGAAGCTGCAAGGCGGCATCCAGCGTGGCCTCCAGGTCGTAGGACTCCACCACCCCGGTGATATCCGCCTGCCCCTCCAGCATCTCGGGCCGGAAGTAGTTCACCCCGCAAAACACCACCGGCGTCGGGCCGAAAAGCCGGGCCCGGTACTGGAGGAGAAAACGCAGCGCGTCGTCATCCGAGGCAATGACCGCGCTGAACTCGTTGGTCCGGAATTTCATGGAGAAAAGCCGGGCGAGCTCCTCGAAGTACTCCGGCGAGGAGATCCGCTTGGCGTCCATGAACTCGAATTGGAGCACGTGCCATTTGCCCTCGGGGCTGTCGAACACGGACTGGATCCCGTCACTGATGGCCGTCGCCCAGCGCATGCCGTAATGATAGGAATGGAGAACCAGGACTTCCTTCCCCTGGGGGATGCCGTCGGATCCGCGGGCCGCGCAGGCCCCGAGAAGGCCCAGGCACACCAGGCCCACCTGCCGCCACGCCGATACCGAACCCCGGGGCGGGCGATACGATGTCGAATTGGGCGTTTTCATTCGGCGCCGTGTCTTCTTTCCTTCTTATATACCCAAAAAGGGAAAGCAACAAACGCAAATGAATCGCTAAATGAATCCGCGTCAAGGGACTTCTCCGCGCGGGGCCGAGGGTTTATGCTGGCCGCCATGTCCGACACTTCCAGGGCCGACCGCGACGTGGCCGTCGTGGGCGGCGGGCCGGCCGGATTGACGGCGGCCTGGATGGCGGCCCGGCATGGCGCCCGCGTCACGGTCTTTGAACAACTCCCGCGCCCCGGGCTCCGGCTCATGGCCAGCGGCGGCGGGCGCGGCAACCTGACCACTACACTCGATTTGGAATCCATCATGGCGCGCTTCGGGCGGAGCGGCCGGTTCCTCCAGCCCGCGCTCTCCATGCTTGACCCCGCGGCCCTCCGCCGCTGGCTGGCCGAACTGGGCGTGCCCACCTTCGCCCCGGACGGCGTGCACGTCTATCCCGTCTCCGAATCCGCCGCCGACGCGCAGCAGGCCCTCGTCCGGGCCTGCACGCGGGCCGGCGTGATCTTCCGGCTGGATTGCCCGGTCCATGGACTTTCCTTCCAGGCCGTGGAAACGGCGCAACTGCAGACCGCGCGGGGGCCGTGGCGCGGTCGGAATGTGATTCTCGCCACCGGCGGCCGGAGCTACCCGAAACTCGGCGGCGGCGACCAGGGCTATGCGCTGGCCCGGCAGGCGGGCCACACCGTCATCCCGCCCCTCCCGGCCCTGGTCCCCCTGGTCACGAAGGAGACATGGCCCTCCGCCTGCGCCGGCGCCTCGGTGGCCGACGCGGAACTCTCCCTCGCCCGCCGGGGCCGCGAAGCCCCTTGCGTCCGGGGCGCCCTGCTCTTCACGCACCGCGGCCTGTCCGGTCCCGCGGCGCTCGATCTCTCGGGCGAGGTCAGCGCCCGGCTGGCCGACGGCGCGCCCGTGCCGGCCTTCCTGAACCTCGCGCCCGGCCGCGCGCCGGCGGACTGGACTCGGGACCTGGAACAACTGCCTCGCTCCAATGGGACGCGGCGAGTGGCCGCGTGGCTGGACGGGTTCCTGCCGCGGTCGGTCGCCGGGGCGCTCGCCGCCGCGTGCGGCGTGCCGGCCGACTTGACCGCCTCGCGCCTCGCGGCGGACCAGCGCGAGCGCCTGGCCGCCCACCTCGCCGGCTGGCCGCTGACGATCGTCGCCACGGAGGGATTCGACCACGCCATGGTCACCCGCGGCGGCGTCAGCCTGCGCGAGATCGATCCCCACACCCTCGCGAGCCGCCTCGTGAGGGGCCTCTATTTCGCGGGCGAGATCGTGGACCTCGACGGGCCCTGCGGCGGGTTCAACCTGCAATGGGCCTTTTCCAGCGGCTGGCTCGCGGGTCTCTCGGCTCTGTAGCGCCGCAGGCGGGACGCGGCGGCCAGTGTGGTGTCCCGGAAATACATGGACACAGAGATCGCCCCCTGCCGGCTTGACCGGCAGGGGCGGAAGGTTGGGGAACGTCGCGCCGGGCGCGTTTCCCCAGCCTCGTTCACCGGCGGGACAAGCCCGCCGGGGTCTGGGATGGTGCGCCGCTACTTCTGGGACAGGACACTAGTATTTCTCCCAGTGCAGCACCTCGTTCAGCGGGCGCTTCGGCGCACGGCCTCCGACAGGTTCCGCCTTCCCAATGGCCACGAGGGAGACCAGTAAAAAACCGTCCGGCGCGCCGAGCAGCCGGCACACCGCGGGCGCGTAGGGTTTCTTGTCGCCGGCCACCCAGCAGGTCTGGTGCCCCAGCGCCGTCGCCGCCAGCAGGATGTTCTCCGTCGCCGCGCAGCCGTCTTCCAGGTAATACTTCGACGGCCGGCACAGCACCGCCAGGCAGGCACCCGCCTCCGCGATGAATTTTCCGTTGTCCGCCAGGCCGGCCAGCTCCTTGAGCCGGGCGCGGTCGGTCACCGCCACGAAGTCCCACGGCTGCTCGTTGCGCGCCGTGGGCGCCCGCCGCCCCGCGTCCGCGATCACCTCCAGGTGCGCCCGCGGCACGGCCTCGCCGGTGAACTTCCGCGAACTGCGCCGCTCTTCGATCGCTTTGAAGAAATCCATGACCCTCTCCTTTGTTTCGGGATCATTCATAGCGCGCGGCCGGGCCCCTTGCAATCCCGCGTCGTGTTTTGATTGACGCGCCGCGAACGCTTCCTCCAGACTGGCGTGAGGCTATGAAACCCTCGCTCGCGCCGGTGGTCATTTTTATTTTGTGCTACGCGCTCTTCGTCGCGCTGCCGAAGCGGCGCTCGTGGATCGCGCTGGGCGGCAGCTTCCTGCTCGTCCTCTCCGGGGCGCTGGGCTGGAAGACCGCGCTGACCGAGACGATCCAGTGGAACGTGATCGCCCTGTTCTTCGGCACGCTGGTGCTGGCCGAGATGTTCATGCAGTCGCGGATGCCCGCCGTGATGGCCGAGTTCCTCGTGGACCGCACGCGCACGGTGCGCGGGGCCATGCTGGCGGTCTGCGCCCTCTCCGGCGGGCTCTCGATGTTCGTGGAAAACGTGGCCGTGGTCCTGCTCGTCGCGCCCGTCGCGTTGAGCCTCGCCGACAAGCTGAAGCTCTCGCCCGTCCCCCTGCTCATCGCCATCGCCGTCAGTTCCAACCTGCAGGGCACGGCGACGCTGATCGGCGATCCGCCGAGCATGATCCTCGGCGGCTATATGAAGATGAGCTTCAACGATTTCTTTGCCTACCACGGCAGGCCGGGCATCTTCTTCGCCGTGCAGGTCGGGGCGCTCGCGGCGCTGGCCGTCCTCGCGTGGCAGCTACGCGCGCACCGCGAGCCGACCGCGATCGTCCCGCAGGAGAAGATCCGCTCCCCGGTGCCCGGCCTGCTGATGCTCGCGCTCATCCTCGGGCTCTCCGTGACCTCCGTGTTCGACCCGGATTTCAAGTGGCTGGCCGGCACGCTGACCCTCGTGCTGGCGGCCCTCGGGCTGCTCTGGTACCGCTTCCGCGCCCGCTGGCAGAGCGTCCGCGAGCTCGTCGGCACGCTGGACTGGGACACGACCCTGTTCCTGATCGGCGTGTTCGTCCTGGTCGGCGGCTTGAGCGAGTCCGGCTGGCTCGATGTCTTCGCCTCGTGGATCTCCGCGCACCTGGGCGGCCGCCTGTTCGGGGCCTTCGCGGCGATCGTGCTGGTGTCGGTGGCCCTGTCCGCGATCGTGGACAACGTGCCGTTCCTGCTGGCGATGATCCCCGTGGTGCAGAAGGTCGCGGATAACCTGCACGCCCCCGTGCCCGTCCTCCTCTTCGGGCTGCTGATCGGCTCCTGCCTCGGCGGCAACATCACGCCGATCGGCGCGTCGGCCAACGTGGTGGCGATCGGCATCCTGAAGAAGCGCGGCCACGTCGTCACGTTCCGCGAGTTCATGGCGATCGGCGTCCCGTTCACGGTGGCCGCGGTTCTCGCCGCTTGCGCGTTCACGTGGTGGGTCTGGGCTCCGTAGGCTCCGGCCGCGAGCGCTCCGCCCACCGGATCGCGGGCAGCACCAGCATGAACAACAGCCCGCCGGCCACGAAGATGCCGCGGATCCCGTAGTGCGCCGCGACGAGGCCGCTGCCCAGCGGCGCCATGAACCAGCCGATCGACCGCATCGTGCCGGCCCACCCGAACACCGCGCCGCGCCGCCGCACGGGCGTGATGCGCGTCAGCCAGATCTGCATCACGGGATCGAGCGCCCCGGTGCAGAACACCATGGCGAAGCGGACGGGAAAAAGGAATACGAAGGTGCGCGTCCACGCCTGCGGCGCCATGAGCAGCCCGGCGCCGAGGGTCAGCAGCAGCGCCAGCCGCGCGGGCGTCGAGCGATCCGCCACCCGCCCCACGACCAGCGCCGCCAGCAGGCCGGCGATTCCACCGGCCGCGTTCAGCGCTCCCGTCCGGATCGCGGCGCCCGCCAGCCCCCCGTGGATCTCCTGCACCAGCAGCGGCAGGAACGACACGTCGAACTGCCGCACGAAGGACAGGAGGCCGAAGAGCAGGAGCACCGGCAGGATGCCCTGCCCCGCGAGCCGCCCCTCCGCCGTGCGCCCGTCCTCCGCGCGCGGCGCGCCGGGCGCGTCCTCGGTGGTCCAGAGGGCGACCAGCAGGCCGCTCGCGAGCAGGAACGCCCCCCCGACGAGAAACGCGGCGCGGTACCCGAGCCCGTCGGCCACCACGCCGCCGACGAACGCCCCGGTCAGCGAGCCGGAAAAGACGGCGGCCGTCAGCGCGCCGAGGGCCTGGCCGCTCCGGTGCGCGGGCGCCTGCACGGAGACCATCGTCTGGGCCGCGGTCATCGTGCCCGTGAACATCCCCTGCAGCAGGCGCAGCACGCACAGCGCCTCCACGCTGCGCACCAGGCCCATGAGCAGGATCACCGCCGCGCCCGCGAAGTTGGCCCGCAGCAGCATCAGCCGCCGGCTGTACCGGTCCGCCAGGTGTCCCCACAGCGGCGAGAAGACCGCCAGCGAGAGCGGCGTCGCGGCCCCGAACATCGCCACCCAGAACTTGAGCCGCGCCGGGTCCGTCACGCCGAGTTGCTCCTGCATGTAGAACGGCGCGAACGGGAGGGCGAAGGCAAAGCCCATGATGGAAAAGAACTGCGACACGCCGGTGACCACGACGTTCCGCTCCCAGCCCGCGTGAAAAACCCGCCTGACCCATCGGATTGCCATTGATTGCGCCCGGCTCCTCCGGCATGCTGAAGGGCCTCGGCGGGAAAGAAGGTAGCGGAAAAATGGCGTTCGACAAGAAAAGCATCCGGGCGGTCATCTTCGACTACGGCAACACGCTTGTGGAATTCAGCCGCAAGCAGGTCGTCGTCTGCGACGCCGCCCTCGCCGACGCCCTCGAGAAGCACTTCGGCAAGCCGGATTTCGAGAAGCTCTCCGCCCTCCGCGACCGCGACCGCCTGGCCCCGTACGCCGGTGATCCCCCGCTCTACCGCGAGAACGACCTCGTCGAGATCACCACGGCCATGATCCAGGAGCTCTACGGCCTCGACCCCTCGCCCGAGCAGCTCGCGGAAATCCTGCGCGCCCGCTTCGAGGTCTTCGTCCGCATCGTCCGCGCGGAGCCGGAGGTGTACGGCCTGCTCGACCGGCTCGCCCAGCGGTACCGGCTCGGCCTGCTCTCGAACTACCCCGACGGCGACGCCATCCGGGAGAGCCTGGCCAAGACCGGCCTCGACGCCTACTTCAAGTCCGTCGTCGTCTCCGCCGACGTCCATCTCGTCAAGCCGCACCCGGTGCCGTTCCTGACGATCCTGGACGACCTGCGCGTGCGGGCGGACCAGGCGGTGCTCGTCGGCGACAACTGGGTGGCGGACGTCCAGGGCGGCAAGCGCGCCGGGCTGCACGTGGTGATGCTGCGCCGGTGGGAGACGCCCGAGAAGCTGCCGCGCAAGCCCGGCGACTTCGAGCCCGACGTCACGATCGGCACGCTGTCCGAGCTCGAGGCCCTGCTGCTCTGATCAGGCCTCGCCAAGGCTCAAGTCGCCGTGGATCTTGTACACGGGCCCGTCGCGGCTGACCTTGAGATCGCGGCCCGGGAACTCCGTCTTCACTTCCGCCTCGATCATGGACACGACTTCCTGCTCGATCGATTCCATGACGGCCGGCGGGACGCGCGCCGGGGTCGCCATGCGGATCTCCACGACGTACCCCTTGCCGAGGCTCGATCCGTAGCCGGCGGAAAAGGCCGCGCCGACGTTGAACAGGCCGTCGGATTCCCGGTTCGCCGTCGCGCCGCGCGGCGGGCGGTTCGGGTGCAGCGGGTACTTCTTCCCGTACCGCTCCTCCAGCCGGTCGTCGATCCGGTCGAAAAGCGCCTTGAGCTTGTCCTCCCAGCCTATGGCCTTCGGGTGCCGCATGGTGGCCATTTGTATTGGTCCGTCCCGCGCAACGCAAGCCCGACTCGCAAGCGACATATCCCCTTGTTCTAGTTGTAAGACCCCCGCCAGCTGGTCTGGCGGGTGAATCAGTTTGGCGGCAACGAACGCCGCGGAAGCAGGTGCGTGGCCGCTCTAGCCGCCAAACTGATTCACCCGCGGCGCAAGGCCGCGGGGGTCTTTTGCTGGAGCAAAGGGGATGCGCGGATTCGGGACTCGCGGACCGGTTGCACGGCTTCCCGTCGTGCGGTATAGTCTGCCCGGTTTCTTTGAACTCCAAGGAAAGGACTACAGATGAAGTCGGCAAAGATCGTCAGCATCGTTCTGTTCGCGTTCCTCGCGGCCGGCGCGGGCCGCGTATCGGCCCAGGTGTCCGAGCCCGACATGGCCGAACTCATGAAGGCCATGCAGGCCATGACCGCGGCGGCCAGCAACAGCGCGCCGGTCGTCGACTTCCGCGCGCTCAAGGCCCTGCTCCCCGAATCGCTCGACGGCTTCACCCGCACGAGCGCCACCGGCGAGAAGAACACGGCGATGGGCATGACCATCTCCCAGGCCGAGGGCCGGTACGAGCAGGGCGACGCCTCCATCGAGATCAGTCTCTCCGACAACGGCGGCATGGGCGGCCTCATGAGCTTCGCGCAGGCGGCGTGGGCGTCGTCCGAGATCGACCGCGAGACGGATACCGGCTTCGAGCGCACGACCAGCTACGGCAGCCACAAGGCGCGCGAGGAGTACGACAACGAGGACCAGCGCGGCGAAATCGAAATTCTCGCGGGCGGCCGCTTCATGGTGAAAGTCACCGGCTACAAGGTCGCGTGGGAGGCCCTCCAGGCCGCGGTGAAGAAGCTCGACCTCGACGCCCTCGCGGCGCTCAAGCCGGCCGCGCCAGCCGCGCCTTGAACTCCGCCGGCATCCGGGCGATCCGGCCGGCGGCGTAATCGAAGAACGCGAGGGCCGTTTTGGCCCGGGCGATCTCCCGGCCGTCCGCGACCCGGGTGAGCCGGTAGTAGAAGTCGCAGCCGCAGGCGCCGAACTCGCCCGCGCCCACCTCCGCGCGCAGCACGTCGCCGTGGAAGGCCTGCGCGGCGTACACGATCACGGCATCGAGCATGATCATCGCCGCGCCGCCGGCGTCTTCCTCCGTGAAGCCGTGCTGCTTCAGGAAGCGCAGCCGGGCCTCGTGCAGCAGGCCGAGCACGGCGTCGTTGCCGAGATGCCGCCCGTAGTTCACGTCGCCGATGCGGACCTCGAGATCGGTTTGAAACGGCAGCTTCTCGGGCAGCTCGAGTTTCACGCGCGGCATGGGCCCCTCCGGGTTTTCCAATCATTGGAAAATTTCAGGCCCGTTTTTCCAATGTTTGGAAAATCCGGCGCGTTTTTTTCCAATGTTTGGAAAAATTCTGCCCGATTTTTCCAAACATTGGAAACTTATACCGCGGGCGCCAGGGGCGGCCTGTAGACGGGGTCGGCGACCCCGTCTACAAGCGATTACATCAAGGACACCGCGTCCACGTCCACGATGCAGCGGACGTCCTCGGGCCACTTGAAGGTGTCGAGGACGGCCTTGAGGGGCGCCGTCATGCTCCGGGTCGTCGCCGCGCGCAGGATGACCTGGAAGCGGTACTGCCCGCGCGCGCGGGCCAGCGGCGCGGGGGTCGGGCCCGCGATCCGAACGCCGGGAGGCCGCTTCGGCTGCAACGCGCGGACCAGCGCCTCGCCGGCGAACTGGACCTTGGCCTCGTTCGGGCCCTGTAGATGCAGGCACACGAGATGCCCGAACGGCGGGTATTCCAGTTCCTTCCGGAACTCGATTTCCTGGTCGAAGAACGCCTCGTAGTCCAGCCGCCGCGCGGCCTGGATGGCCGGGTGGAACGGCGTGTAGGTCTGGACGATGACCTCGCCGGTCGCCTGCCCCCGCCCCGCGCGGCCCGCGACCTGGGTCAGCAGTTGGAAGGTCCGCTCGGCGGCCCGGAAGTCCGGCATGTGCAGGCTCAAGTCGGCGTAGAGCACGCCGACGAGCGTGACGTTCGGGAAATGCAGGCCCTTGGCGATCATCTGGGTGCCGACGAGGATGTCGATCTGGCCGGTCCGGAACTCGCCCAGGATCCGGCCGTGCGAGTGCTTCCGGCTGGTGGTGTCGGAATCCATGCGCCGCACGCGGGCCTTCGGGAACAGCTTCGCGACGATGGCCTCGATCCGCTGGGTTCCGAAGCCGGCGAACTTGAAGGCCGGGTCGCGGCACTCTTCGTTCGGGCACCGGGACGGCAGTGCGCGGCGCGCCCCGCAGACGTGACAGAGCAACACCTCCGGGGCGTCCGGCTGCCGGTGATAGGTCATGGCCACGCTGCACTCGCCGCACCGAGCCACGTAGCCGCACTTCGGGCAGACCAGCGAGGTGGAGTAGCCGCGCCGGTTGAGGAACAGCATGGTCTGCTCGGCCCGGTCCAGGCGCCCCCGGATGGCCTCCACCAGGTCGCGGGAAAAGACATTCGGGCGGCCTTCGCGCTCGGCCTCGGCGCGCATGTCCACCACGCGCACGGACGGCATGGTGCGGTGGTCCACGCGCGCGGGCATCCGCGCGAGGCCGTACTTCCCGTTGCGCGTGTTCTGGAACGACTCGAGCGAGGGCGTGGCGGTGCCCAGCACCACCGCGCAGCGCTCCAGGCGCCCGCGCATCACGGCGACGTCGCGGGCATGGTAGGCCGGGGTTTCCTCCTGCTTGTAGGTCGGCTCGTGCTCCTCGTCCACGACGATCAGCCCGAGGCGCTCCACCGGCGCGAACAGCGCCGAGCGGGCGCCGATGACCACGCGGGCCCGGCCCTGACGCACCCGGTGCCACTCGTCGTGCCGCTCGCCGTCGGAGAGGCTGCTGTGCAGCACCGCGATCGTGTCGCCGAACCGTCCGGCGAAGCGCTCGATGGTCTGCGGCGTCAGCGAAATCTCCGGCACGAGGACGATGGCCCCCTGCCCCTTCTCCAGGGCCCGCGCGATGGCCTGGAGATAGACTTCCGTCTTGCCGCTGCCCGTGACCCCGTAGAGCAGCACGACCGGCGGCTCGAGCGTGTCCATGGCGCGGCACACCAGGGCGAGGGCGTCCTGCTGCTGCGGCATCATCGCCAGAGGCTGGGTCCGCAGGAGCTCGTGCCCGGCCAGCGGGTCGCGGTGCACGGCCTGGCGACCGACTTGCACCCAGCCTTTCTTCTCCAGCGCGCGGACGGCGGCGGACGTGGTCTTCGCGGCGCGCGCCAGGTCGTTGAGGAAGGCCGGGCCGCCCGCCCGGAGCGCGTCCAGCACGGCGGCCTGCTTCGGGGCCTTGAGCCGCAGTTTCTCCACGGCCAGTTCGTCCAGCGCCGCCTCGCCCGGCTGGACCATCAGCCGCTCCTTGAAGCCCGTGCCCTTCCGGCGGACCGGCGCGGGGAGCACGGTATGGATCACCCGCTCCACGGGCGCCTGGTAGTACTCCCCGATCCAGCGCGCCAGTTCCAGCAGCCGCTCGTCCACCAGCACGGCCTGGCCGACGGTATCGCGGATTTCCTTGAGCTTCGGATGCCGCGCCTCGCCGGAAAAGCCGACGACATAGCCGCGCGCCTCGGAATGGCCGAACGGCACGACGACCTGCATGCCGACCTGGAGTTGCGCCTCCAGCCGGGCCGGGACCAGGTAGTCGAACTCGCGGTTGCGCGCGACCTCGACGACGACTCTGGCGATTTTCGGCATCGAAATTCTCCGGCGGCGGAGCGCCGGAGCTACAGGAACACTGTAGTTCCGCCGCCCTGTCGGCGGAAGTTCATGATCCCGCCCTTACCCGGCGTCCCCTGATTCCGCGGCCGGGGATATCGGCGGCAGGTCCCGGATCCAGTCCTGCGGGCCCTCGCCGAAGAAGTAGAGCAATGGCATCCAGACGCGTTCCGCCCAGGCGGCCTCGTTGTGTTCGGCGTCCGGGTCCAGCACCCAGACCAGGTTCTTCCCCTGTTCAAAGCCCATGCCCTGCAGCAGGGGCAGCATTCGATCGATGCCCTTCTGCAGGCGCTCTTCGAGGCCGATCCCGCCGTTGTCCATGTAGAACCGGACCGCGGGCGGATCTTCCTGCTTCTCGCGGGCGAGGGCCAGCGTCTCGTCCGGGAACGAGGGCGAGAGGCACCCGGCCATGGAAAAGACCTCCGGGTACTCCCAGGCCGTCAGGAAGGAGACGCGCCCGCCCATGGACGAACCCATGACCGCGGTGTGCTCCCGCCCGGCCAGCGTCCGGTACTTCGAGTCGATGAAGGCCTTCAGGTCCTTCGCGAGGAACCGGCGGAACGCGGCGCCCTGTTCCGTCTCGGCGTACTCCGGGAACCGGTTGCTGGTGCAGGTGGCGGCCACGACGATGATTTCGCGCATCCGGCCTTCGCCGATCAGCCGCGTCGCCGTTTCGTCCACGCCCCAGTCCACGCCGTGCGTGGAGGTGGAGGGATTAAAAACCTGCTGGCCGTCGTGCATGTAGAGGACGGGATAGCGGCGTTCCGCATCCGCGGCATAACTCGGGGGCAGCCAGACGAGGACGTCGCGCGGCAGGATGCCCTCGCCTTCCATGCCGGCGTGGTATTCGACGGTCCCCGTGTACTTCGGGGCGGCGGGGTCGCGCGCTTTCCGCCACTGCGTCACGACCTCGCGCACCGTCGTGTCGCCGCCGACGCGGAGCACGTGGTTGGGCGGCACGGACCCGTCGTCGGCCAGCGCCTCGGTGTCCCAGGAGCCCAGCGTGAACTTGTATTCCAGCGTCGTGCCGGTTTCGACGGGCACCTTGAGCACCCAGAAGCCGTCGGCCCGTTTCTGGAGGGCGATCGCCGCCGGGTCCCAGTTCCCGAGCTTCTCGTGGTTGCCCGTGATGTGCACCCAGCCTTTCTCCGGCAGGTCGTTCGCGGTGATGACGAACGACACCCAGCTCTCCGCGGCGCCCGCCGATAGCGCCGAAATCAGCAGCAGCGCGATCCAGATCCTTTTCATCCCGCCTCCTTTATTCCCCGATGATCTTGACCAGCACGCGCTTGCGGCGCCGGCCGTCGAACTCCCCGTAGAAAATGCTCTCCCACGGCCCGAAATCGAGTTGGCCGCCGCTGACGGCGACGACGACCTCGCGGCCCATGACCGTGCGCTTGAGGTGGGCGTCCGCGTTGTCCTCCGCGCCGTTGTGGGCGTACTGCGAATACGGTTTCTCGGGCGCGAGTTTCT
>JAGNIJ010000022.1 GCA_018001225.1 Kiritimatiellia bacterium
GGACGGTAGTATCTCCTATCTGCGCCATAGGCCCGCCCCAGACCGTTATCCCGTGGTTTTGCTCCAATGGACCCCCATTCGGAAAGTTTGACCGCACAAAAACGGAAACTTTGAAATCCTCACCACACTTGAAGGTATGGGTCTTGACCTGGCCCGGCGAGATCAGGCGCGCCTGCGGAACCGTGTCGTCGGGCTCGTTCTCCATCATCTTGTGCAGCGTGGCCACCTCGCCGGTCGAAAGGACCCGGTCGAAAATGCGGAAGTCGTCCAGGTAGCCGTTGGGGGAGTTGGTGGCGCTGATGCCGCCTTCCCCGTCGCTGGCGGAGCCGAGGACCATCGGGAAATTCGGCCGGGCCAGCCGCAGGACGGTGCCCGACGTTTCGCCCGGCGCGAGTTCGACGCTGTCGAGCAGCAGCCGGATGCTGGCGGGGTTCGTGCCGACCAGCAGGGCCACGTGGTGCCACTCGCCGTCGTCCACGCCGGTGGCGCCGTAGCGGCGCTGGTTCAGGTTCCCCTCGTCGTCGTACAGCCGGAAGAAAATCTCCCCCTGGCTCGAGAAGTTGGCGCCCAGCTCGAACCGGTTGGTTGTGGCGCCCGAGCCGCCCGTCGTGCCGGCCCAGTACGAGCCGCGGAGTTCGGTCTCGATCTGGCGGGTCCAGAAGGACAGGCTGAAGCCCTCCGAGAAGTTGGTCCAGTTGAACATCGGCCCGGCGGTGATGTACTCGTTGCTGCCGTGGAAGCGGTACGCCCCTTTCGAGATCCCGAAGGCCGACCACTCTAGGTTGGTCGTGACCAGGCCGAGGTTGCCCCCGCCGCTCTGGTCGGGCACGGTCGCCCCGTTGTCGGTGTCGAAAGAGTAGTGCAGCATCAGGCCGTTGGTCGGCAGGCCGGCCATCGCGCGGGACGCGGCCATCGCGCCGAGGACCAGGGAGAAGGCGAGCAGGATGGAAGCCCGGCCCCCTGCTCCCGGAACGCGAGCATTTTTCCCTTCGTCCATACCGTTACCCTGTCGGTTGCGCCCCTCCCGCCGCGCCACTATGGCTTGGCGGCGCGCGGCGCGTCAAGCGGAAGCCCGCCCGCCCCGCATCAGGAACGCACCTTCTCCAGGGCCTCCTGTGCGGCCCGGCGGACCGCTGCGTCTCGCTCGGTCGAGACCATGCTGCCGAGCAGGCTCTCCACGTACTCCGGCATGAAATTGCCGAGCGCGCGTGCGGCCGCCGCGCGCGCGGCGGGGACGAGGCTCCCGTCCGTCGCCGCCGAGATCAGCAGGGGCAGCGCGTCCGCCTCGACGACCCATGAAAGAGCCTCGCCGTACGCCGCCCGCTCTTCGGGGGCCCCGGCCGCGATGAGCCGGTCCAGCAGGTATTCGACGGCCTCGGGCGACCCGATCATGCCCAGCGTCTGGAGAACAGCCGTGGCCGGGTCGCCGCCGGGCTGCCGCTCCGCCATGCCGATCAGCGCGGGCACGCGCGACGGGCTGCGGATCTGGTAGAGGATGCCGAGCAGGCGCGCCTGTTCATCCGGGGTGCCCGCCGTTTCGTACCGGTACAGGATTTCGTCCAGCAGGACCGAATCCGCCATGCGGGCGAGGGACAGTGCCGCCGCGGTCGTCAGGTCCGATTCGCCGCTGGCGGCCAGCAACTGGAACAGGAGTTCCGCGGACTCCGGGTTGGAAAGGGTGCAGGCCGCGCTGAAAATCTCGTCCCGGACCTCGTCGCTCGGCGCCTCGTGGTACAGCTTGATTAACTCGATCACGTCCTCGGGCGTCCCGCGCAGGGCCAGCATCTGTTCCCGGGGCATGACGGCCACCGGGCGCTGATTCTCCAGCAGGGTCTTCAGGGCGTCGGCCAGCTCCGGCCGTTCCGCCAGCAGTTGGCCCAGGGGAGCTTGCTCTATGTGTTCGGCCGCCCCGGACTTTTCGGCCCGGGGCGGCGCGGGTTCTTCCACCAAGGCCGCCGTCACGACGGGCGCCGGTGCCGTTTTGACGGAACGGCCGGCGGGATGGCGCACGGCCTTCGGATGGCTTGCCGCCGGCCGCTCTTCTTCCGGCCCTCTCGCCGCGCCCAGCAACAGGGCCACGCCTGCCAAGGGAACCGCAACCAGGCCCCAGCACCACCGCCGGCGGACTTTTCCTGCGAAGGAGTCATGCGTGTTTTTCATTTCATCACCGGGGCTCTGGTGGCATGGCTTGATTTGTCTGATGCGCTACGGGACGCGAAGGATCAGCGAGCGCTTGTTGTCGGTTTCCCGGCCTTCCCGCACGACGCAGGTGCTGTCCGCAAAGCCCCACAGCTTGTGCTCGCCGCGGGCCAGCGCCGGCAGGGCATACAGGTAGAACCGGTTGGCGCCCGGCCGCAGGAACCCCAGCCACTGACGCCCATAGCCCGGATTCCCGCACGCCGGATCGGACGGGGGATCGATGTACACGGTGACAAACCCGTTGGAACTGGCCGTGTTCCCCTCATTGCTCACCCGGACCCAGAGCTGCTGCACGCCGTTGGTCGCCGTGGTGACCCGCATCTCGCGCAGCACTAGGTTGGGCAGCGCCCGGGCCGCCGTCGCGAACGCCATCACCGCCCCCGCCACCAGCATCATCTGAATCCTCTTCTTCATGATCTTTCTCCTGTCTTTCCTTGTTGTTGGACCGGTCAGTCGAACCTCCCCCGATTCAATCCCGCCGCTCCGTTCATGGGTGGGGTCGTGCCGGGCCGGCGGTTTGTCGCACCTCATGAAAAAAAGCCGGCCGTGAGACAAAGCGCCTCCGGGCGGCGACTGCACCGGCGGAGGCAGTAAAAAGGAAAAAGGAGAAGGCGATGAATACAAAATGGAATGTTCTGTGGGCGATGCTGTGCGCGGCGGCGATGGCCTTTGCGCTGACGGGCTGCGAGGACAGCGACGGCGGCGGCCATGCCGAGACGGTGGTGGTCACCAACGTCGTGGACGGCGAGGTCGTGGTCGAGACCGTGGTCGTGGAAGAGGCCGGCGGGGCCGCGGCGGAGTCGGTCGAGGGCGAGGCGGAGGAAACAGAGGGCCTGACGGACCAGCCGGCCGACGAGGGCGTCGTGGACGACGCGGGGGGCGAGGAGGAAGAGACCGCGCGCGTGCCGTTCGGCAAGCAGATCCCGACCGGGTTGGCGGCGACCAAGGTCGGCGGCGGCGTGCTGACGCCCCTTCGGTACACCTTGAGCTGCAATCCGGTCCCGGGCGCGGCGCGCCATGTGTTCACCACGAGCCTGGGTACGTCCGACACGGCCGGGGCCCTGAACCCGCAGGTGACCGTCTCCATCCCCTTGAGCGGCGAGAAGAAAGTCATCTTCGAGGTCTATGCCGTGGACCGTTTCGGGATGCCCAGCCGCACGGCCCGCCACACCTTCATGCCGCGCTGAAGCCGGGCATGACACAGGACTCCAGCCCGCCGGGCCAGGACCGGCCGGCGGGCAAGGCGGAAGGAGGTGGCGAGCGAACATGTAGCAGCGGGGCCCGCACCACGGGTCGCCTGAATTCACGAAAGCGGTAAACCAGTACAAGAAGGGGAATACGTATGAAGCAGTGTGCAAAAGCAGTCATGGTGGCGGCGGCGGTTTTGCTGGCGGGGGCCTTTTCCTCGGCGGCGCAGTCGCCGATCAGGCTGGTATTCGCCGCGCCGATCGAGGGCGCGGCCGGCGGGGTCAGTTGGTCCTACAGCGACGTCTACGTGCACGTGGACAGCATGGACGGCCTGGGCGGGGCCTGGAGAGCCTTCGTGCATCATGACGGGGGCGCGGGAGGCGCCTGGGTCGACACGGGCATGTCGCTGGTCGGGCATTACGGAACGCACATGCTGTTCTACGCGCGCGTGCCGAGGGCCCGGATGCGGTTCGCGATCCGCGCCACCTGGAGCTACGCCGTCTCGGGCATGACCTTTACCCACGATTACTGGGATAATAACGGGGGCGCCGACTACTCGGTCATCGTTCACGGCGGCGCCGCCGACGGCCTCGTGGGCGGCAAGGTGGGGCTTGTCGTCGCCAGCAATTATCACCGCGTGGCCAGCAGCGTGCCGGGGCTGCCGCGCCGGTACAACCAGTACGTGGCCGGGACCCTGGTCGTCCAGAGCACCGCGCCTTCGCTGACGGCGGGCATCCGGGTCACCACCGACAACTGGGCCACGTACACCGATGTGCCGATCGTGAGTTCCACGAGTTACGGCTTCGGTTATGGCAGCGCCCAGGTCCAACTGTGCCGGTTCGAGCGGCGCGTCGGAACCCTTCTCACCAAGCCGAACCGCACCGCCAAGTTCGCGGTCTATTACCGGGATGCCTCGGGACGCGAGTTCTGGGACAACAACTTCGGGCAGGACTACACCGTCAAGTCCGGCGAAACGATACGCTGATTGCGGCGGGAGGACCCGGCGCGAGGGAGGCCCGGCAGGCCGCCCTCGCGCCGGAAAGGCTCGCGGTTATGGGGTTGAAGGGGCGGCGAAACATGGCTATGCTACGCAGGCATAAGGAGGAACGCATGAAGAAGCTTGTTGCTCTCGGCGCGGGGCTGCTGGTCCTGGCGGGGCCGGCGGCGCGGGCCCAGGAGCGGTGTCTCTGGGAGCGGTCGGAGCGGCGGTTCTACCGGCTCAACGGTACGTACGACAGCGCCATCGTCAACATCATGGAAAGCGACGCGGCGCTCGTGACCCACCACGACACGATCGGCGGCACGACCATGCTGGAAACCGCCTTCTGCGTCCTGGCCAGCAACTGGGTCAGCCAGATTCACTCGCGGAGGCAGGTGGTGGCGGCCGATATACTCATCGAGGTGGACGATCCGTCCTGCATCGCCCGGACCGGCCAGACCAACACGTACCACAGTTACGACGACGGGGAGCTGAAGTCGGGCCACTCCTGGCCCGAGCCGCGCTTCGTCATCCAGGCGGACACCAACCTGGTGGTGGATACGCTCACCGGCCTGATGTGGACCCGCAGCGCCAGCGCCGGAAGCGGGACCTGGAACACGGCTGTCGGCGCCTGCTATTTCACCCCGCGCCACAGCTACGAGGACTGGCGCCTGCCGTCCGTCCGCGAGATGGAGAGCCTGGTGGACCTCGAGCGGATCCTGCCGGCGCTGCCGATGGGGCATCCCTTCAACAATCTCCAGTTCAATTACTGGACCGGCACGGGGGACATCGTCGATACCAACCGGGCCTGGGTGCTGGGCCTGGCCGACGGCACGATCGCCCGCTGGGCGCGCACCAACACCGCGCCGCACTACTGGCCCGTGCGCAGCCATACAATGGGCAAGTCCCCGGTCCCCAAGACCGGGCAGACGAACAGCCTGGCCATCGGCGACGACGGCTACCTCCAGCCCGGCGTGCCGTGGCCCGTCCCGCGCTTCACCGTCATGTCGGATACCAACCTGGTCTTCGATAACCTCTGGGGCCGGATGTGGACACGCAAGATCGGGATAGACGCCACCACGTCCTGGGCCCTTGCCGTGGACCATTGCAAGGCCCTGATCTTCGCGGGCCACGAGGACTGGCGGCTGCCCTCCCGGCGCGAGGCCTGGAGCCTGATCGACTTCGGGAGCGCGACGTTACTCCCCGCGGGCCATCCCTTCAACGGGGCCCCCGGCTCGTTCTTCTGGACCAGCAGCACCTACAAGGGCGACACCACCCGCGCCTGGGGCGTGGAGCAGGGATACCTCGGCTCCTATCTGAAGTCCAATATCGGCGGCGGCGTCTGGCCCGTGCGGGGGGAATGGTAGGCCGCCACTTTTCCAAGTCGGCCATGGACAGGGAGAGAGGCCCGACGGGGCCTCTCTTTTTTTCAACGTTTTCGCGCGGGAGGGGACAAATAGAAAGGAGCGGGCGACGGTAGCCATGAGGGCGGGTCGGCAATAATACAGGCCGCGGAACATTATACACGATGGGAAGAAGAGGGCGGACCCATGAAATCGGTCAACATTCTTGGCAAATGCTGCGTGTGCGGCCTCGTGCGGGTTGACGGTCGCTGGGTGTTGCCGGGCCAGGCGGTCGAAGAGGTGGCCCGATACTCGCACGGCTTCTGCCCCTCCTGCCTGAAAAGGGCCCTGACCGATCTCGCGCGGGCTGAATGGTGCCTGGCGGCCTGGACGGGCGCCCGGGCTCCTGCCCTCGCGGACCGGCGTCCCGCCCCTGTGCCCGCGCCCTCCCATTAAAACTTTAAACCTGGGATGATGATCCCGAACCCGGACCTGGGGGCCGGTGTGCGTCTGAACTTTTTTTTCCTGCGCACGATAAACCGTGCCTCCGCGCCGACCGTACCCTTGGAGACAGAAAGGAACCCTATGAAAATCATCGGCGCGTACGGACTGCTGGCCCTGGCCCTGATCCTGGCGGGGTGCGAATCGGATTCGGGCGGCAGCGGCGTCATCCCGCCGGGCGAGGGGACGATCCTGATGTGCGGGCGCTCGGTGATGGCGGGGTGGATGGACTACCTCGGCGGCGACGTGGGCGGCCGCGCGCCGGTCTACGGCGGGCTGGAGACGCCGCCCGGCATCGTGGGCTCGTTCTCCGCACAGGTGGCGGCCAACCCGGAAGCACGGATCGCGTTCTTCAAGCTGTGCTTCGAGGACTTCGCCGGCGGCGACCGCGACACCGCGGCCGCGAACCTCGAGCGGAACAAGGCCTATGTCGAACAGGCCTACTCCGCGTGCGCCAACGCCGGCGTCGGGATGATCGTCGGCAACGCCCTGCCACAGGTGTCGGCTTACACCGACGGCGACCTGGTTTGGAATCACCGGCAGTACAACGCGTTCCTGCAGGACTTTGCGGCGAGCCATGCGAACTGCTGGGTCTTCGACTTCTATGGAACCCTTGCCGGTCCGGGCGGAAGCCTCAAGGGGAGCTATGCCTCGGGCTCCGAGGACAGCCATCCGAACGGCGCGGCGTACCGGGCGCTGTCGGGGAAACTGCGCGACCTCTTCGAGTAGCGCCGTGAAGCCCGGAACGGGTCTTACAGCCAGCGGGAGCGCTTCATAAACAGCAGCAGGCCCGCGGCGATCAGCGCCACCGCGAACCAGAACGCGGGATAGGCGAACCGCCAATTCAACTCCGGGATGTGCGCGAAGTTCATCCCGTAGACTCCGCACAGGAAGGTCAGCGGCAGGAAGATGATGCTGATCATCGTCAGGCGCTTGAGCAGGCGGCTCGTGTGGTGGCCCACCATGCCCATGTAGAGGTTCAGCGTGTCGGTGAGCACGTCGCGCTCGGTGGCCAGGTCGCCGCCCAGGCGGTCGAGCGTGCCCGCCAGCGTTTCGATGAACGGCTGCGTGGTTTCCGGGATAAACGGCGACTTGCGAGAGGCGATCTCGTGCAGCAGCTCGCGCGAGGCGGTCACCGACTTGCGGCACTCCAGGATATGGCGCGTGAGCTCGGCCACGCTGCGGAAGATGTCGTCGTCCGGGCTGGAAAACAACTGCATCTGAACGCGCTGCACGGATTCGCCGATCGCCAGCAGGGCGCTCCGGTAGCCGTCCACCAGGTGGTCGGCCAGCTCGAACACGAGGAACCCGTGGCTGCGGCTGTACGCGAGGAAATCCTCGCGGTAGGTCTGCCGGAGATGCGTGATCATGGCCACCGGCCCGGCGTGAAACATCACCAGGCCCCGCTCGTTGAGCAGGACATGGACCGGTGCGCGGGTCAGATCGCGGTTTTCGAAGCGGACCTCGTTGAAATAGAGGTATACCGAGCGCGGCAGCAGTCGGTAGACCACCTCGTCGCCGGACTCCAGGGCCTCCGTGGCGGCGTCGGGGTCGAAGCCGAGGGTTTCGAGGATCGGTCGCAAGTCCGTGGGGACGACGGACTCGGCGTCCACCCAGCAATACCAGCCCTCGGCCGCGGCCACGGCGACCTTGTCCGCCGGCACCGCCGTTTCCCGCTTGCCCGCGAAATCGAGCCCTGTCACGGAGATCATGTCCGCTCCTCGCCCGCGCTTGGGCAAATAGAATACACCATCTCTGCCGTGCCGGCAGCGGGAAAAGATGCAAAGGCTTGCTTTGACGCGGCCGTCTCCCCCAGTATGGAGCGCGCCGCTGGACGGAGCCCTTATGGAAAAAAAGGAATCGCTAGTACTGGCCAGTGCGTCGCCGCGTCGCCGCGCATTCCTGCGGTCGCTGGGGCTGAAGTTCCGCATCGTGCCCCCGGAACTTAACGAGACTCCCAACCGCGGGGAGCGGCCCGCGCACTATGCGCGCCGCCTCGCGGAGGACAAGGCCACCGAGGTGGCGGCCCGCGTCCGCGGTCCGGCCGTGATCATCGCGGCGGACACGATCGTGGTCCAAGGTCGGAAGATCCTGCAGAAACCCCGGGACCGGGCCGATGCCGCGCGCATGTTGCGGGCGTTGAGCGGCCGGTGGCACGCGGTGATATCCGGCCTGTGCGTGGCGCGCGCGGACGGCGGACGGATCGTCCGGATGCGCAGCCGAACGGTCCGGACCGCGGTTGAGTTCAAGAGGCTGACCCCCGGCGAGATCGCCGGCTACATCGCCACGGGCGAGCCGATGGACAAGGCCGGGGCGTACGCGATCCAGGGGATCGGCTCGTTCATGGTGCGGGCGATCCGGGGCTCCTACACCAATGTGGTCGGCCTGCCCGTCGCGGAAATGGTGGACATCCTCGAGCAGGATTTCGGATTGGTCCTGCACCTGCGGACGAAGTAACCGTTCCATTTTCCGCCGTCTTCCCGCTCATAATCCTGCTCGTACTCGTAATCGCCCCCCAAAAAACTCCGTATATCCTGCAGAAAGCGATTACGATTAGCATTACGATTACGACGGGTTGAACCCGGCCCGGCGTTCGCGTACTACAGCAGGTGTGTCTCGTAGTCGAGCAGGATTGCGCGCGGGTCGGACCGCAGGTGCTCGCTGACCGCGGCAAGGCGTTGTTCCACGACGTCCTTTTCCGCCGCCACGGTGACAAAGGCCAGCGTGGCCGCCTGCCAGAGGTCCTGCTGGTCCACCTCCGCGACGCTGACGTTCATCTTGTTCAGCGCCCGGTCCTTGAGGCTGCGCAGCACCATGCGCTTGTCTTTCAGCGAGTGCGATTCCGGGATGCTTAGCGTCGCCTGGAGCAATCCGATGACCATGGCCCCATCCTAGTCGGCCGCGCCGCTCATGAAAAGCGGCGTTTTCTTGAAGCGTCTCCAGGTCTTGCGAGGAGCCGAACGACGGGCTCCGCCCCGCGCCGGGCGGTTGAGCCGCGAGGTCCTGGTCGGTTTCTGGACAGGGCATAGGGGGTGTCGCGCAAGACGCCCCGCACGGCGGCGGGGGGCGGGTTCGATGCCGATCCGCGTACGGCACAAACCCTAGGCCATACTTTGTAAAGTATGGCCG
The DNA here is from genome assembly GCA_018001225.1 of Kiritimatiellia bacterium. Taxonomy (NCBI): domain Bacteria; kingdom Pseudomonadati; phylum Kiritimatiellota; class Kiritimatiellia; species Kiritimatiellia bacterium. The sequence continues at coordinate 9,340 of JAGNIJ010000022.1, forward strand.
AGGGTTGGGCGGGTGACTCGTGGCCGAAGGCGCCGCGGCTCCTGGGCGCGCAGGCCATGAAACGCAAAAAAGCCCTTAAAATAACAGCATTATTTACTTCGTGCCGGGCACAGCGCCTGCCGATGAGTATACGCTTTGTTGCCAGACGCGTCGAAGAGGGGCTAGGCCATACTTTGCAAAGTATGGCCTAGCCGGTGGTCGGGAGCGCCGGCGGCAGGCCCGGGGGCCATTGGTCTTGCCCAACCCCTGGGGCCGGCCTATAGTGGCGGCGCGATCATGAGCGAACGATTCGTCACCGATACCCTGAACAAGGCGGACACGGAGTTCGACATCAGCCTGCGGCCGGCCCGCTTCGCGGATTTCGTCGGCCAGCCCAAGGTCCGCGAGCGGCTGGAACTGTTCGTCGAGGCCGCGCGGGGGCGGGGCGACGTCCTCGGGCACGTGTTGCTTTCCGGTCCGCCGGGCCTCGGCAAGACCACGCTGGCCTACATCCTCGCCCACGCCATGGGCGTGAACATCAAGGTCACCTCCGGGCCGGTGATCGATAAGCCCGGCGACTTGGCCGGCCTGCTGACCAACCTGGAGAAGGGAGACTTCCTGTTCATCGACGAGATCCACCGGCTCCAGAAGTCCGTGGAGGAATATCTCTATGCGGCTATGGAAGACTTCGTTCTGGATATCGTCATCGACCAGGGCCCGCATTCGCGGTCGGTCCGCCTAAACCTGCCGCGCTTCACGCTGGTGGGCGCCACGACGCGCAGCGGGCTGCTGACCGCGCCCTTGCGCTCGCGGTTCGGCCTGACCGCAAGGCTGGATTACTACGAGGCGGAGGCGCTCCAGGAGATCATCACGCGCTCGGCCCGCATCCTGAACGTGGACGTCGAGCCGGACGGCGCGCGGGAGATCGCGGACCGCGCCCGGGGCACGCCGCGCATCGCCAACAACCTGCTGGCCTGGGTGCGCGACTACGCGCAGGTCAAGGCGGGCAACCGGATCACCCGCGACGTCGCCGACAAGGCCCTGTCCATGCTGGATATCGACGAGCACGGCCTGGACGAAATGGACAAGCGCATCCTGGAAACCCTGCTGCACAAGTTCAGCGGCGGGCCGGTCGGCGTGCATTCGCTGTCCGTCTCCGTCGGCGAGGAACCGGACACGATCGAGGAAGTCTACGAGCCCTTCCTGATCCAGCAGGGCTACCTCAAGCGCACGCCGCAAGGCCGCGTGGCCACCGAGCGCGCCTACGAGAAGTTCGGATTAAAGCCCAAGGGCGCGCAGCCGGGATTGTTCTGATCGGCGTCGCAGACGCTCCGCCCTCCAGCCGTCACGAAATCGGCATGGGAGGAGCGAGTTCCCTCGATCCCGTCTTACTCCTTCAGCCCCAGCTTGTTCAGCTTCGGGCGGATCAGGAACTGGCAGTAGGGCTGCGACCGGTTCCGGCGGTAGTAGTCCTGGTGATACCGCGGGGCGGCATAGAACTCGGACGCCGGGGCGATTTCCGTGGCCACGGGGCGAGCCAGCGTCCCCGATCGGTCCAGCGCCGCGCGCGAGGCCTCGGCCGCCTGCTTTTGAGCTTCGTCGTGATAGAAGATCACGGAGCGGTACTGCGTGCCGACATCGTTCCCTTGCCGGTTCAGCTGGGTCGGATCGTGCGATTTCCAGAACCACTCCAGCAACTGCTCGTACGTCACGCGCGCGGGGTCATAACGCACCTGGATCACCTCGGCATGACCGGTTTGCCCCGAACAGACCTGATCGTAGGTCGGATTCTTCACCCGGCCGCCCATGAATCCGGACGTCACCGACTCGATGCCGTCGACCTGCTGAAACACTGCCTCGACACACCAGTAGCAGCCGCCCCCGAACGTGGCGACTCCAAGCGCCTTCGCTTCGTTCTTTTCCATGGCGGCTCCCTCCGCGGCGGCCCCGAGCGCCAGGGCCAGGATGATGCCTTTGTTCATGCTTCAATATCCCCCGGAACCGGTAAATCGCAAGCGGGGCGGGGCCCGGCCGCTTTGTCCTCGAAAAGCGGCGGGGATGCGATATGCTGGGGATGCGCAAACGACATGGCCGTCATTCTTGCCATCGCCCTGGTTGTCCTGATGATCTGCTCGGGCTTTTTCTCGAGCAGCGAGACGGTCTTCTTTTCGCTCAACCCGCTGGCGCTCCGCCGGGTGACCCAGCGCAATCCGACGATCGGCGCCTGGATTCACAACCTGCTCGCCCAGCCCACCCGGATCCTCTCCACCGTGCTGATCGGCAACACGATCGTCAACGTCGGCATCGCGGCGATCGGCTTCCTGCTGGCCGACCGGTTCTTCCCGGGACGCGGCGAGGCCGTCTCGATCCCGGTGGTCACGGTCGCGCTGGTGATCTTCGGCGAGGCGGGGCCCAAGCGGGTGGGCCTGCTCCACGCCGAGCGCCTGGCGCTCTGGTACGCCCCGGTCATGGTACTGCTCATCCGGGTGCTGGCGCCGCTCCGGTTCCTGCTGGAGCGCCTGATGAAATCCTTCGAGCCGCTTTTCCGCCCGCGCGGCCGGACCTTGAGCGAGGAGGAGTTCGAGACCGTGCTGGAGATCAGCCAGGAGCAGGGCATCCTCAACGCCGACGAGCTGGCCATGCTCAAGGCCATCGTGGACCTGGAAGACCTCAAGCCCGGCGACGTCATGACCCCCCGCGTGGACCTGGTCGGCGTGGACCTGGGGGACGAGTCTGCCACCTGGATCGAGACCGCCCGAAAGGCGCGGCGCAACTTCCTGCTGCTGTACCGCGGCCAGGTGGACAACGTTGAAGGCTTCCTCGACGTGCGCAAGTTCCTGCTCGACCCGGAGCACCGCCTGGAGGCCGCGCGGCTGCCGCCCTTCTTCGTGCCGGCGAACACGCCGCTCAACCAGGTACTGATGCAGTTCCAGCGCGACCGCCTGCGCATCGCCGTCGTGGTGGACGAGTACGGCGGCGTGGCGGGGGTGATCACCCGCGGCGACATCCTCGAGGAGATCACGGGGGAGATCTACAACGAGTTGAGCAAGCCCCGCCCGCTCTTCCAGCAGGCCGGGCCGCACCGCTGGCTGGTGGACGCGAACATCAGCCTGGAGGAAATCAACCGCAAGCTGCGCCTGCACCTGCGCGCCGAGGGCGCGGATCGCCTCGCGGGCTGGATCGCCGCGCGGGCGGGACATATCCCCGTGCAGGATGACGTGGTCGAGGCCGACGGCGCGCGCGTGACCGTGATGCAGACGATCCGCCGCCGGGCGACCCTGGCCCAGGTCGAAAAAGTGGAGGGCCCATGAGCGCCTCCTGGATCCTGCTGCTGGCGTGCCTGGCGGCCGGCTGGTTCTTCGCCGGCATCGAGACGGGCCTCGTGGCGATGAATCGCTTGCGCCTGCATCACCTGGTGCGCCGGAAGGTGCACGGCGCGGAGACGATGCAGTACTTCCTGCAGCACCCGGACATGCTGCTCGGCACCACGCTGGTCGGCACCAACATCTCGTACACGGTCGCCTCGACCCTCGCCGTCAGCCTGGGCACCCGCGCCCTGGGGCCGGAGGGCGCCTGGCTGGCGAGCGCGGCCATCACCGTCGTCATCGTGGTGTTCTGCGAGTTCTTTCCCAAGGCGTGGTTCCAGGCGTTTCCGTCGCACCGCAGCCTCCCGTTCGCGCCGGTGCTCCGCGCCGCGCGCCTGACGCTGCTGCCCGTCAGCGTCCCGCTGATGGGGCTCGTGCGCCTCTTGACCCCGGGCCGGCCCCGCGAGGACGAGAAGAGCCGCCCCCTCGTCACCCGCGAGGAAATCGTGCATCTCGCCGGCGAGGGTAAGTCCACCGGCATCCTGACCCCGGCCGAGCACCGCATGATCCACGAGGTCATCGAGCTCAAGACGAAGTCCTGCCGGGAAATCATGACCCCGCGCGACCGCATGGTCGATATTCGGCAGGATGCCCCCGCCGCGGAACTGCTGGAACTGGCCCGCGCCCGGGAGATCAATCGCTTTCCTGTCCAGGATCCCGACAAGAAGACCTTCGTCGGCATCGTGCACATCTTTGACGTCCTGGCGGACACGGGCTACGCGGAGAAGCAGGTCCGCGATTACATGCGGCCCTGCCAGTTCGTGGCCGACCACGCCCCGGTGGATCACATCCTGCCGCGCATGCGTGTGACGCGGCAGCACATGATCCTGGTCACCGACGACCGGTTCGAGGTCATCGGGCTGGTGACCCTCGAGGACGTCGTCAACGAGGTGATCGGGGATTTGTAAGGAGCACGTTCCATGAGACTCCAGTCCAAAGGAATCGGTGCGTGGGCCGCCGTCGCGGCCGCGCTGGTGCTGGCGGCGGCCGCGCCGGCGCAGGAGCCGGCCGGTGACGCCTTTCTACGGGATCTCACGGAGGCCTACGTCACGTTCGGGCGGGCCAACCGGGCCCGCGAGGAAGGCGCCTGGACCGAGGCCCTTTCCCTGTACGAGGACGCCCACGCCCAGTACCGCCGGCTGCACAATCTCTATCCGGATCGGCAGGCCGACATCGTCCAGTACCGCATGGCCGACTGCGCGAACCGGATCGAGGAATTGCGCCGCCGGGCGGGCGCGGAGAAGAAGCCCGAGTCCCCGCGCGCCGGACCGAGAGCGGGCCCGCCGGCGGAGCCGCTCGCGGACCTGCGCGCGGAGAACGAGAAGCTGCGCGAGCGGCTGTCCGCCGTCGAGACGAATGCCGCGCTCGCGGCGGTGGTCTCCAGCCAGGAGATCGAGCGGCTGACCCGGGACCTCGCGGACGCCCGGGCCCGCGCGGCCGATACGAACCAGGCCGCGCGGATCGCCGAAAGCGCGCGGCAGCTGGAAAAGATGCGCGGCGAAAAAGAGGATCTCAAGGCCGCGCACCGCGAACTGGACAGGAAGATTCAGGCGCTGACCAACGAACTGGAGACCGCCCGGGCCCGCCTCGAGGCCGAAAAGACGGCGGACGAGGCCGCGCTGTCGGAGGCCCGCCGCGCCGGGGAAGAGCAGGCGCAGCTCCGGGAACAGGCCGAGCGGCATCTCGCGGAGGCCCTCCGGGCCGGCGAGGCCGCGCGCGCGCAACTGGCACAAAAGGAAAAAGACCTGGAGGCCCTCCAGGCCTCGCAGGCCGGGAGGCAGGACAAAATCGAGGCGCTGGAGGAAAAGGTCCGCAAGGCGGCGGAAACCCGGAAGAAGCAGGCCGCCGAACTGGACGAGCGGACGGCGCAGTTGGCCGCCGAGCAGGAACAGGCGGCCTCCCTGCGCGCCGACCTGGAAAAGGCGCGGCGTGACGCCGAGGCGGCCGCCGGGGAGACAGGCCGCCTGAAGGCCGCGCTCGAAGCCGCCGAGGCCCGCGTCGGGGAACTGGAGCGTGCGTTCGCGAAAAGCCGCGAAGCCGACGGCCCCGCGGCCGCGGATGCCGTCGCGCTCGAGAAGGAAGGGCGGCTGGAGGAGGCGCTGGCCGCCTACCGGTCGGCCGGCGACCGCCCCGAGGCCGTGGAGGGCGCGGGCCGCTGCCTCCTGAAGCTGGGTCGGACCGGGGAGGGCGTGGCGATTCTCGAGGGGGCCGTCGCGCGGGAGCCGGGGGATCCCGAGGCCCGCCTGCTGCTGGGCATCGGGCTCTGCACGCTGCGCCGGTACGGCGAGGCTTCGGATACGCTGGGCGCGGCAGTCCCGTTGGACCCGAGCAATGCCGCGCTGCGGAACGCGCTCGGCGTGGCGTGGATCGGGCAGGGCCGCCTGGCGGAAGCGCGGGCGGAGTTGGAGCAGGCCGTGAGCCTCAACGCCGACCTCGGCGATGCCCACCTGAACCTGGCGCTGATCCTGGCGGCCGGCCTGAACCCGGATCGCGACGCGGCGCGCCGGCACTACGAACGGGCGCTGGAACTGGGCGTGGCGCCCGAACCCCACCTGGAAAAAACGCTCGGGAGCCCGTAGCGGGCCGCGATCAGCGGCGACTCCAGCGCTCCCGGTCGGTCAGGAACAGCTGGTCCATGTTGTTGATCGGGAAGCCCTGCGTGAGCGGGAAGTCGCCGGGGATGCGGCCCTCGAGGATGGGAAACCACGAACGTTCCGGCCCGGCCACGAGGCCGCTGACGAACGGCTTGTCCCGCGTGATCGTGGTGAAGTAGAGCCCGTAAATCCGGCGGTGGTAGTCGTTGATTTCGTAAAAGTCGTCGAGGGTGGAGGGGAGCAGCAGGGAGGCGCGGTCCCCGTACCAGGCGGTCGCCCAGGGCATGTCGCTGCACATCATCTCGGCCGGCGTGAGCATGCGCGTCACGTGCATGATGTAGGGCGGGAAGTATGGCGGGTAGGGCGGCCCGGCGCGGGGCGGCAGCAGGGCAAACGCCAGCGGCAGCGCGCTGGTGACGGCGACGGCCACGATGACCGCCAGCTCGAACAGGCGCGCCTGCAACTGCAGCCGGTCCAGGAGCACGAAGAAGAACGCGAGTCCGAACAGCAGCGCGATGGGCCAGCAGACGTTCAGCAGCCGCGCGGTTTCCTCGCCGAAGAGCGCGGCGACCAGCCACAGCAGGCCGATGGCCAGCACCAGGCACCAGCGCAGCCGGTGGGCCGGCGTGTTGACAAACCGGAAGAACAGGGCCGCCAGGAAAAGGCCGAACAGCAGGCCGTCGCCGGTCTTCCAGAGATCCTGCCGGTAGAACCGGGCCAGCCCGCCCATCCACTTGGTCTGCAGGTCCCGGAAAACCTTGTCCAGCGTGAGCGCCGGCTTCAGTGCGCGGTCGAAGCCGTTGCCGGCGAAGGAATCCGTGCCGTTCAGGGCCAGGTGCGCGGTCATGCCCAGCGGGTTCCCGCTGACCATCGTGTTGCGCACGAGCCACGGCGTGATGCCCAGGAGGAACGCCAGCAGGAACAGCGAGGCCCACCGCCAGCCCTTCTTCCGGAACGAGACGCCGATGTACACCGCCAGCGCCGGCACGAACACGGCGGACGCGTACCGGGTGTGAAAAGCCAGGATGCACAGCAGCGCGCTGCCGGCGAGCTGCAGCAGGCCCTTGCCGGTCGCGCGCCCGTCCTCGGTCGGCCCGGCGGCCGCCAGGTAGGCCAGGTAGAAGGCCGTCACCACGAAGAACATCAGCATCGACAGCCCCAGGCCCGAGATGCTGTTGCGCCAGATCGTGTCGCTCAAAAAGTACAGGGTGACGCCCAGTACGGCCACCCGCCGGTCAAACAGGCGCCGACCGAAGAAGAAAAGAACGAGCCCGGTCAGCAGCGTGAAGAAGTGCCCGAGCGGCACCACGATCCATTGCTCCGGGGCGAACACGGCCGCCGGTTTGTCGGAGGAAAACGAGGTGCCCGCCATCTTGAAGACGGCGCCCAGCGCCATCGGCCAGAGCGGCGCGTTGACGATGTCCGGATGCCGGTCCATGCGCAACCCGGCGGCCGGGTTCCGGCGCGCCAGGAACCAGAGGCTGGCCGGCCGGATGTTCTGGGTGATGAAGCGGTGGTGGGTCGCCAGGTTCCGGCCGAGCTGCGCCGCGTCCATGGCGGCGGGTTCCTTCAGCCCGCGGAACTGGGTCGCCGTGTACAGCAGCATCGTGATCAGGACAAAGAGCAGGTACAGGCCGATCTTCATCAGCCAGAGGCCGATGCCCACGTCCACGTTGTAGATCAGGTCCTGGATACGGGATTCAAATGGTTTCGCGGCCATGTCAACTCCTGTCCGTTCGCGCCAAAACCTCGATCATCGTACGGTGTCTCCCGCGGCTCGGCAATGTCGAATATGGCTCCTCATGCGCTGAAGCGCACCTGGACGGGCGTGTGAACGCGCGACTGCTCCACGTCGATCTCCAGTACGAGGCCAGCGGAGCGCGCCCAGGAGGCGGAGGCCTCGAACGGCAGCGGGCCGGCCGCCGGACCCCAGGCCACCGCCAGCAGCGTCGCGCCGTGCACCGTGACGTCGTCCGGCCGGGCCGCCAGCCCGTGCACGCGGAAGGTCCAGCGGCGCCCCCCGCGCTCGGCGAGCCCGCCCGCGCACGGCTCCACCGCGAGCTCCACCCGGCCATCCGCCCGCCGGAACCGCACCGGCGTGACCCGCCAGGCGTCGCGCCTGTAGGCCGTGGTGTCCCCGTCGTCCTCGTACACCGCGCGGATCGTGTCGAAGTCGTCCGGCCGCCAGGCCAGGTCCGCGCGGAGTTCGGGCCACTGCGCGCGTCCCGTGTGAAGCCGAAGCGGAATGGAAAACAGGAGGCCCCCGCCCCGGAGCAGCATCGGCACCCGGTTCAGGGCCGCGGGGATCGCCCGCACACCCGGCCCCTGGTGCCAGGTCCCGGTCCAGGGATCCATCCAGGACCCGGGCGGAATCCAGACTTCCCGCGAGGCGTCCGGCCCGTTCGGCCGGCCCCAGAGCAGCTCGAACATCGCGTGCCAGGTCCCGAGGCTGCGGTATTCCGCGCGCAGGGCGCAGGATTGGCCGGCCCGCAGTTCCACGTCTCGCCACTTGTACACCTCGCCGGACTGCTCGAACTCGTCGATCAGCAGCCGGCCGTCCAGCCAGAGGCGCGCGCCGTCGTCCGTGCGGATGCCGAGCCGGTAGAGGCCGTCCGCCGGCACGGGCCCGAGCGTCCCTGTCCAGCGCGCGGAGAAGCCCCGGCCCTCCACGCCGTCCGCCGGGGGCCGGCCGAACCAGCCGTGGTTCACCATGGGCTCCACGAGCCGGGCCGCCGGCTCGCCCTGCAGCCGGTCGTTGCCGAAATACTCGGCCTGCAGGCCGGGCGTTCCATCCGGCGCGCGCAGGATTTCGGCGGGGATCGGCGAAAGCGGCGCCGCGGCGCGCAGGATGGGGGCGACCAGCAGGTCCGGGCCCAGCAGGTACTGTGTGTCGGACGCCGCCTCCGCGTGGCCCGGCCATTCCAGGTCGCCGCGCCGCAGCATCGGCGTGCCGTCCGCGAACGCCTGCCGCGCGGCCGAGTACAGCGTCGGCAGCAGCCGGTATCGAAGCCGGATGTACTCCGAGACGATCGAGCCCGCCGGCTCCCCGAACATCCAGGGGAACCGGTGCAGCTTGTAGGAGCAATGCAGGCGGCAAACCGGCGACAGGGTCCCGTACTGCACGAAACGAACGTACAGCTCCGGGTCCGGCGTGTCGTGGTGGCCGCCCAGGTCGTCACTCAAGAACGGCAGCAGCGAAAGTGTCCCGCTCCGGACCGCGTTGCGGACTGCCCGCTCCAGGTCGGCCCACGACGCCCGCGTGTCGCCGGTCCACCAGATCGGGAACCGGTGCGCCGCGGGGTGCGGCGGCCCGTTCAGGCGCCCGTTGTCGATGCCGTCGGCGTTGGACATGATCATCGGCCGCCGGTCCGGCCGGTAGGCCTCGACGATGTCGTGGTAGAGCCGCATGCCCCAGGTTTCCTTGCCGAGGCCCTCCGCCGGCGACCCGAGCACCGTGTGCCAGTTGCGGTCGAACCACCAGAAATCCGCGCCCTGTTCAAGCAGGCTGGTCAGCCCCCGCGCCCGGTACCCGATCTCGGCGGGCGACAGGGCGGAGGGATCGGCCGGCTCCGGATGGTCGTTGAGCATGATCCGAATCCCGCGCTCGTGCGCCGCGCGGGTGAAGCCCGGCAGGTCCGGGAACAACTCCCGGTTCACCTCGTAGCCGTGCGACGCCCCGACACGCCAGTCCGTGTCCAGCACGAAGATGTCCAGCGGGATGCCGCGCCGCCGGTACTCGTCGATGATTTCCAGCGCCTCGTCCTGGCGGTAGGGGTAGTAGCGGCTGTCGATCAGCCCGAACGCGCACAGCGGCGGCAGGGGGACCGGCCCGGTCAGCCGGAGCAGGTCGCGGACGAGCTGCCGGTAGCCGCCCGCGCCGGGCAGGAACACGTAAACGTCCCGAGCCGGGTTGCCGAGATCCCAACCGCTCACGGGGTCCGCGTCGTTCGGCGGCGGCAGCGCGCCCCACGCCGGCGGCACGAGCCGCGGCTGGTCCGCCAGCGCCCAGCTCGCGATGGGGGCGCCCGGCTCCGGCAGGAAGGCCCGCGCCGGCACGGGCGCGGCGCCGTCGAACAACACCCCGCCCTCCTTCGAAAAAACGCGCACGTCCTCCAGCTTCGGCGCCCCGCCCCGGATCTCGACGCGCAGCCCCCTGGCGTTCAGGATCGTGAGGTCTCCTTGCCTCTCGCGCTCCACGGGAACCACGTCCCATTCGCGTTCCACCACCGTGAACGTGGGCCGGTCTTCGAAGCCGCGCGGCCCGGCCTCCTCGACGCGGATCAGCGTCGGGGCCAGCATTTGGAGGCGTAAAGCGCCCAGAATAACGGTTGAATTCGAGCCATTCACAAGCGGTCCAAAATACAGCGGCTCCGGAAAAAGGAAAGCTCTGTTTTCCGCCGATAGAGCGGAAAGCCTGTAGCTCCGGCGCTCTGTCGCCGGAGAGTGTCGCCGCAAAGCGGCGGAACTACAGGGCGTTGATCACGGGCCCGGCGGCGGACCTGACTCCAGCCCGTATTCCTTGAGCTTCCGGTGCAGGGTGCGGCGGCTGATGCCGAGCTGCCGGGCGGCCGCGGTACGGTTGTCGTCGCAGGCCTTGAGCGCGCGGAGGATGAGCTGCTTCTCCGCCTCGTCGAGGGAAATCGGCCCGGCGGGCAGGCCGCCGCGCGGGCGCGACTCGTCGCGGAGCGCGGCCGGAAGATCCCGGACGGTCAGGGTGTCGCCCCTCGCCATGACGACCATGCGTTCGATGACGTTCCGCAGCTCCCGCACGTTGCCCGGCCAGGCGTACGCGGCGAGTGCGCCCATGGCCTCGGGCGTCAGCCCGGCGATCGTCTTGCCGTTCTCGGCGGCGAGCTCCTTGAGAAAATGCTGGACCAGCAGCGGGATGTCGTCCGGCCGCTCCCGCAGCGGCGGCAGGTGGATCGTGACGACGTTCAGCCGGTAGTAGAGGTCCTCGCGGAACGTCCCCTCGTCCACCATCTTCTTCAGGTCGCGGTTGGTCGCGGCGACGAGGCGGACGTCCACCTCGACGGTCTCCTGCCCGCCCACGCGCTCGAACTTCCGCTCCTCGAGCACGCGCAGGATCTTCACCTGGATGGCCGCCGGGATCTCGCCGACCTCGTCGAGGAACAGCGACCCGCCGTCCGCCAGCTCGAACCGGCCGCGCCGCCGCTCGACGGCCCCGGTGAACGCGCCCTTCTCGTGGCCGAACAGCTCGCTCTCGAGCAGCGTCGGAGAGAGCGCGGCGCAGTGGAGCGGGATGAACGGCCCGTGGACGCGCGGGCTCAACTGGTGGATCGCGCGGGCGACCAGCTCCTTGCCCGTTCCGCTCTCGCCGGTGACCAGCACCGTCGCGCGCGACGGGCCGACCTGGCGGATGGCGTCGAAGACCTCCTGCATCGGGGCGGAGCGCCCGATGAGCTGCTCCAGCCCGAAGCGGGCGTCGAGTTGCTCGCGCAGGCGCCGGTTCTCGCTCTCCATGTCCCGCTCGCGCAGGGCGCGCTGGAGGAGCAGCTCGAGCCGGTCGAGGCTGACGGGCTTGGTGAGGAAGTCATAGGCACCGCGCTTCATCGCGTCCACGGCGGTCTCGATGCTGCCGTAGGCGGTGAGCAGGATGCAGACCGGGGCGGGCGTGCGCGCGAGGGCGCGCTGCATCAGGGCCAGGCCGTCCTCGCCGGGCATGCGGATATCGCTCAACAGCACGTCCACGGGCCGCTCGTCCAGGACCTGCAAGGCGCGCGCGGCGCTGTCCGCCAGGCGCACGTCGTAGTTCCGGCCCAGGGCGCGGGCGAGCCCGTCGCGGGTGTTCTTCTCGTCGTCCACGATCAGGATCACGGGCTGCTTTTTCACGGCGGGCCTCCCTCGGGTGCGGCCGGCTCGCGGTCCGGCGAGGCCTGGAGCAGCCGCATTCGCTGCCCGGTGCGCGGCAGCAGGAGCGTGAACGTCGTGCCCTCGCCGGGCCGGCTGTGGACCTCGATCTGCCCGCCGTGGTCGCGCACGATGCGCTGGACGATCGCGAGCCCGAGGCCCGAGCCGTCCGGCCGCGTGGTCTGGTAGGGCTCGAAGATCCGGTGGATGTCCTCCGGCGGGATGCCCGGGCCGCGGTCGCGGAAGGCGATCTCCATGAACCGGTCGGTCTCGCGCAGGGTGATCTTCAGCAGGCCGCCGCCGGGCATGGCCTGGATGGCGTTGCGGATGATGTTGAAGAACGCCTGCTTGATCTGGTCCGCGTCGATCGGGATCGCCGGCAGGGCCTCGGGCGCCTCGACCTCGACGAGCACGTCGCGGTCGCGGATCTCGTGCTGGAGGAAGTTCAGCGTCTCGCGCAGGACGTCGGCCACGGAGCCGGGCGCGAGGTCCGGCGGCGCGGGCCGCAGGGCGCGGAGGAACTGGGTGAGGATGCCGTCCAGCCGCTCGACCTCGCGGCGGCTGACTTCGACCAGGTCTGTCAGCTCCTTTCGCTTCTTCGGGGTCAGCCCGGCCAGCTCGCGCTCGATCAGCTGAAGGTGTATGTGCAGCGAATTCAACGGGTTGCCGATCTCGTGGGCGACGCCGGCCGCCAGCAGGGTCAGGGCGTTGAGCCGTTCGGATTCGACCGCGCGGGCCTCGTGGTCGCGGTCGGAGGTGACGTCGCGCAGGAGGACCACGGCGCCGCGCTCGCCCTCGGCGGCGGCGGACAGGGGCACGACGTAGAAGTCCAGGAGCCGGCGCTCGGGATAGGTGATCTCGATCTCGCGTGAGACGAGGCGCGACCATTCCTCGGGATCGAGCTCGAGCAGCCGGTCCCAGTCCATCTCGCGCAGGAAGCGGCGGATGGACTGGCCCGCGGCGGCGTCGGCCTGGAACCCGAGCATTTGCTCCGCCGCGCGGTTGGCGTAGGTGATCCTCCCGCGGCCGTCGAGGACGATGATGCCCTCGCGCACGGCGCGGAACAGGGTCTCCAGCAGGCCCTTCTCGCGCGCGAGGCGCAGGAAGTGCGTCTGCAGGCTGCCGGGGTCCACCCGGTCGAGCCGTTCCATCAGTTTGTCGAGGAACGCCGATTTCATGGCGGGCCGCTCCCGGCCCGGGGACACCATGGCAAAACGCGCCGGGAAAATCAATGCGATCAGCCCTTTGACACCGCGAGGCGCCTGTGTTATTCAACGCGAAAACGGAATACGGCCCATGTCCATCGAAGCCATGCAGCACCCGGTGCTCGTGCTGAACCGCCTCTGGCAGGCGATCAACGTCTGCACGGCGGACCGCGCGCTCGCCCTGCTCTACACCGGCCACGCGCAGGCCGTGTGCGAGACGCCGCAGGGCTTCGGTACGTACTCGTTCCGAGAATGGTGCGACTTCTCCCCGCCGGCCGACGGCGACGGGGCGCTCCGGACCATCTCCCTGCGCATTCGCATCCCGCGGATCATCCTGCTGCTGTTCTTCGACCGCCTGCCGAACAAGGAGGTCAAGTTCACGCGGCACAACGTCTTCGAGCGCGACCGGAACACCTGCCAGTACTGCGGCAAGCGGTTCGACCGGCGCGACCTGAACATCGACCACGTCGTCCCCCGCCAGGCCGGGGGCCTGACGCAGTGGACCAACGTCGTCTGCAGTTGCGTGGACTGCAACCGCCGCAAGGCGAACCGGACGCCCGAGCAGGCCGGCATGCGGCTGATCCGCAAGCCGAAGAAGCCGCGCTGGCGCCCGTTCGTGGAAATCCAGTTCGTCCGCACCGCGGACCACAGCTGGCGGCATTTCCTGGATTTGGCGTACTGGAACGTGGAACTGGGCGAGGACTAGCCCGAGCGAAGGAGACCACCGTGGCCAGCGAAGAAGAAACCAACCTTTACGGCGTGGAACCCGGGTGCCCCACGCACGGGGACGAGAAGATGCGCGAGTGCAGCATGTGCGGGGCCGAGTACTGCCGCGCTTGCCATCCCCGCGCCACCGTCTGCCCCGACTGCGCCGAGCCCTCCGACGACGAGGAGGAAGAGGAGGAGGCCGATTTCGAGGACGTCAACGACCTTGGCGAGGTCCTCGACGGCGATGAGGACGAAGAAGAGGAAGGGGACGACTTCCGCGGCGGGAACAAGGACCGGGAGTATTAATTCCTTCCGGAACGCCGGGGCCGGCGCCGCCCGGGGGCGGAAAGCGCGACCATGACCGATGCCGCCACCCCGATGATGAGCCAGTACCGGCGGATCCGGCGGGACCTGCCGCCGGACGCGATCCTGTTCTTCCGGCTCGGAGATTTCTACGAGATGTTCTTCGAGGACGCGAAGGACGCCTCCGTCCTCCTCGATATCGCCCTGACCAAGCGCCAGGGCGTCCCTATGTGCGGCGTGCCCTACCATGCCGCGGACCTCTACCTCGCCAAGCTCATCCGCGCCGGCCGCAAGGTCGCCATCTGCGACCAGGTCGAGGATCCCGCCGCCGCCCGCGGCATCGTCCAGCGCGAGGTCACCCGCATCGTCACGCCGGGCACCGTCCTCGAGGAAAACGTCCTCGAGTCCGCCCGGCACAATTACCTCGCCGGCGTCGGCCTGGCCGGCGATCGCGTCGGCGTCGCCCTGCTCGACCTCTCCACGGGCTCGTTTACCATCGAGGAGCACGCCGACCCCGCCGCCCTGCGCGACCCGCTCGCCCAGGCCGCGCCCTCGGAGTGCATCGTCCCGGAAGCGGCGAAGGACGACCCCCGCGTCCGCGCCGTCCTCGAGGCCTGCGGACAGACCCTCGTGACGCCGTACGAGGACTGGACCTTCGAGCCCGCCTCCGCCACGGAGCTGCTGACCCGCCATTTCGAGGTCCACTCGCTCGCCGGGTTCGGCTGCGATGACCGGCCCACGGCCGTCGGCGCGGCCGGGGCGGTCCTGCACTACGTCGTCCACGAACTGCGCCGCCAGGTCGGCCATATCCGGCAACTGCGCCTGCGCAACCCGGCGGAGTTCATGGTCCTCGACGAATCCACGGCGGCCAACCTCGACCTCGTCGCCTCCCGCGGCCCGGCCCGCGCCGGCGTCGCGACCACCCTGCTGCGCGTCCTGGATTCCACGCGCACCCCGATGGGCGCGCGAATGCTCCGTGAGTGGGTGCTGCGCCCGCTGACGGACCTCGGCCGGATCGTCGAGCGGCACGACGCCGTGGAGGCCCTGTTCCGCGACCGGCCGCGCCTGGCCGACCTGCGCGAGCGGCTGGGCCGCGTCCGCGACCTGGAGCGGCTGATCGCCCGGCTCGGCGCCGGCGCGGGGAACGCCCGCGACATGGTCGCGCTCGGCGGATCCCTCGCCGAGCTGCCCGGCCTGCGCGACGTGCTCGCCGGCGCGCCCGCCGGGCCGCTGCCCGACCTCGCGAAGAACATCCGCCCCCTGCCCGACCTCGTGGCCTTGATCGCCCGCGCGATCGTCGACGAGCCGCCCGCCGTGATCAAGGACGGCGGCCTTTTCCGGAAGGGCTATCACCCGGAGCTCGACGAACTGCGCGCCGCCGCCACCGAGGGCCGCCAGTGGCTCGCCGACTTCCAGGCCGCCGAGCAGCAGCGCACGGGCATCAAGTCGCTCAAGGTGCGCCACAACAAGGTGTTCGGCTACTACATCGAGATCACCAAGAGCAACCTCGACGCCGTGCCGGCGGACTATATCCGCAAGCAGACCATCGTCAACGCGGAGCGGTTCATCACGCCGCAGCTCAAGGAGTACGAGAACAAGATCCTCGGCGCGCAGGAGCGCGCCCTGGCGCTCGAGCTGGAGTTGTTCGCCGAGCTGCGCGCGGCCGTGGTCAAGGAGACCGCGGCGGTCCAGCAGTCCGCCGAGGCGCTGGCCGCGGCGGACGTCCTGTCCTCGCTCGCCGAGCGCGCGCTGGCCCTGGGCTATGTCCGCCCGGCGATGAACGGCGGCGACGCGCTGAAGATCCGCGAGGGGCGCCACCCGGTGATCGAGCAGATGCCCGAGTCCGAGCGGTTCGTGCCGAACGACACCGAGATGGACGGGACGAGCAACCAGCTCATCATCATCACCGGCCCGAACATGGCGGGCAAGTCGACCTACATCCGGCAGGTCGCGCTGATCGTCATCATGGCGCAGGTCGGGTCGTTTGTCCCGGCCTCGTCGGCGGAGCTCGGCGTGGTGGACCGCGTGTTCACCCGGGTCGGCGCCAGCGACGACCTCGCGCGCGGCCGCAGCACGTTCATGGTCGAGATGCAGGAGACGGCGAACATCCTGAACAACGCCACGCCGCGCAGCCTGATCGTACTCGACGAGATCGGGCGGGGCACGAGCACGTTCGACGGCATCAGCATCGCGTGGGCCGTCGCGGAGCATCTCCACAACCACGCGCCCGTGAAGGCCAAGACGCTCTTCGCCACGCACTACCACGAGCTGACCGACCTCGCGCTGACCATGCCGGGCGTGAAGAACTACAACGTCCTCGTGCGCGAGCGCGGGGAAAAGATCGCGTTCTTGCGCCGGATCGTGCCCGGCGCCGCGGACAAGAGTTACGGGATCGCGGTGGGCCGGCTCGCCGGCCTGCCCGCGGCCGTCGTCGATCGCGCGCGGGAAATCCTGGCCAACCTCGAAGAGGGCGAATTCGGCGAGGGCGGCCAGCCCAAGCTCGCCCGGCACGGCGGCAGCCGCAAGCGCCTCCGCGACCCGAACCAGATGTCGCTGTTCGGGCAGGAGTGATACCATGTACGGGTGAGAGGCGGTACGAACGGCGTCGCAGAGCTCCGCCCTCCAGTTGCAGGAATCATGGAGGGGCGAACTCCTGCGAGCCCAAAAATCCACCCGCCTTCACCCGGATTTGGTCAAGGACGCGCCCCTATCTTCAGGCCAGCAAAGCCTCCGGCGGTGGCCGGAACGCTCAAGGGATGAAACTTTGATGACTGCGCAAGGCCCGTGCGGTGCTTGCCGGACATAGAAAGGGGAGCATGTCATCCCGAGCGCAGCGAGGGATCTCTGCGCGGCCCAACAAGTCGGAGATCCCTCACTTCGTTCGGGATGACAGCCACCCTCATAATCATCAAGCCGGCATTGAAGTTTCAGGCCAGGGGGTTGCGCCAGCGCAGGCCGGGGAAGCGCGAAAAATCCGAATCGGTGGAGACCAGGTCGCAGTCATGCTCCACGGCCAGCGCCGCGAGGTGCGCGTCCATCACAAGATTGGCCGTGGCCTGGCCGCCGGTCAGCATCGCCTGGAACACCGTCCAGTGCCGCTCCGTGGCGTGGACGATCCGCGCGCACGGTTGATCGATCCAGCTTTGGACGCGGGCCAGCGCCTGGTCCAGCGAAAGCGGATGTTCAAAGACCCGGGGATTGGTGCCGATACGCAGGAAGGCATTGAGCACTTCCCAGCAGAAACACACGGGGGCGGGGCCGGACAACTGCGCGTCCCACCAGGCGCGGGCGGCGACGTGATGCGGGCTCAATTCGTCTTCGGCGTACAAAAGGAGGTTGGCATCCACGAGGATCATCGGTGCGCCTCGCCCTCGACCAGCGCGAGCAGCTCCTGGATATTGTCCAGGTTCCTCCCGGCCTTCAGACCCATTTTGCAGGGATGGGTTTCGTACGGCCGGACCCGCGCCGGCTCCTCGACCGTGCGCAACCCGGCGCGCAGGGCCTCGTTGACCACTCTCTTAAAAGGAGTTTTCAGCCTGTCCGCGACCGCCCTGGCGCGATCCAGCACGTCGTCCTCTATGTTCAGGGTCGTCCTCATAAAGACATCATAGCATCATTAAATATGATGTCAAATCATTAACTGCAAAAAACACAGTATCTACATTGGGAAGCAGAGATCTGAAGCTGGTCAGTTCGCCACGGGCAGCGCGGGCTGTGACGTGGTCAGGCCGTCGAGCAGGACCGCCATCTTCGCGCAGAAGTCGAGGCCCAGGACGTCGCCGTCGGCCGCGCCAGCGGCCGAGGCCTCGCGCACCGAGAAGTCGGACCCCAGCTTCACGCGCCAGCCCGGCGTGGTGTAGCGGAGTTCTTCGCCGGCGGTCACGAGTTCGTGGGTCTGGCCGGCCTTGCGGCCGCGTATGCCCATGTGCCCGTTGGAGCGGAAGATCATGAACGCGTTGTCCTGCTCCGCGTCGAACTCCTTGCGGCGCAGGTACAGGCGGGGCTTCTGCTTGTACGGCGCGCCCGCGGTCGGGCAGAAGGTCTCGCAGTTGCCGCACTCGTTGCAGAAGTCCGTCAGGACGGCGACCTGGAACGGCTGGTCCACGCGGACCGTCGTGCCGGGCGAGGCGACGCCCTGGCCGCCGCGCGCCGTGAGGTCGGCCAGGCGCCGCTCGAACGCCTTGACCTTGTACGTCAGGATCGCGCGGTTCGGGCACACGCTGACGCAGATACTGCAGTAGGTATGGCAGTCCAGGCAGCGCGAGGCCTCGCGCTTCGCCTCCTCCTCGGAGAGCGTAAGCTGGACTTCCTCGAAGTTGAACCGGTCCGACGGGTCGCGGTGCGGCAGGTGCACTCGGTACTCGCGGCGCGCCTTGCGCCGGATGAGGTCGGTCTCGTTCACCGCCGGCCACGCGGCGCGGCGCTCCTCGATGGTCTCTTCCTTGCGCCGGATGGCCTCGGCGATCTTGCGGCCGTCGCCCATGGCCATGACGATGGATTCCGGGCCGTCGCCCACGACGTCCCCGCCGGCGTACAGGCCGGGCACGGACGTCTCCATGGTGACGCGGTCCACCTTGAGATAGCCGGACTTGTTGCGCTCGACCGGCTCGCCTTCGAGGAACTTCAGCGCGGGCTCCTGGCTGATCGCGACGATCAGGTTGTCGAGCGGGAGCTGGAAGTCGGAGCCGGGGATGTCCACCGGGCGGCGCCGGCCGGACTCGTCCTTGTCGCCCAGCTTCATCCGCCGGACCTCGAGGGCGGTCATTTTCCCGTCCTTCGCGATGACGCGGAGGGGCTTGACCAGCTCCATGATCTCGATGCCCTCCTCGATCACGCCGGCGATTTCCTCGGGGGCGGCGGGCATCTCGGCGATGGTGCGCCGGTAGACGATGGTGACCTTGGCCCCGGTCAGCCGCCACGCGCTGCGCGCGCAGTCCATGGCCACGTCGCCGCCGCCGATGACGCCGATGCGCTTCCCGAGCGGCGGCGGGTGCCCCTCGCGCGCGTCGCGCAGGAACTGCAGCGCGTCCAGCACGCCGGCGCTGGTTTCGCCCTCGACGCCCAGGGTCTTGCCCTTCTGGGCGCCCACGCCGAGCGCGATGTAGCGGTATCCCTGCTTCCGCAGGTCGGCCAGCGTGAAGTCGCGGCCGGCCTCCTGGCCGAACCGGAACTCGACGCCGAGCTTGCGGATGACGTTCAGGTCCTGCTCGATCACCTTGTCCGTCGCGCGGTACGCGGGGATCGTGCCGGAGACCATGCCGCCGACGTACGGCCGGGCCTCGAAGACCGTGACCCGGTAGCCGGCCTGGCCGAGGAAGTAGGCGGTCGACAGGCCCATCGGCCCGCCGCCGACCACGGCGACCCGGATGTCGCGCGCGGGCGCCTGCGGCCGGTAGTGCGGTTTCACCTCGTGGTCCATGATGAACCGCTTCATCTCGCGGATGGCCAGCGGGTCGTCGTAGTGCGTGCGGATGCAGGTGTTCTCGCAGAGGTGGTTGCACGCGCGGCCGAGGACGGACGGCAGGGGGTTGTCCAGCCGCGTGATCTCGACCGCCTCGTCCACCCGCCCCTCGCGCACGAGGGTCATGTACTGCGGGACTTTCTGGTTGATCGGGCACTCGTCCGTGCACGGGGCCTCGATGCAGTCGAACAGGTCCAGTTCGCGGACGGTCTTCGTGCGCGAGGTGTCGAACCGGTCCTTGCGGTAGCGCGGGTCCTTGAGGACGGCCGCCGCGTAGCGCTCGAGGTTGGCCAGCGCGCCGGCCTCGCCGGCGGCCCCGCCGGACTTCTTCGCGATGAGGCCGGCGATATCCTTCGCGCCCGCGTCCCGGACCGCGTCCCGGACGTGGTCCAGGTACTGGACGATGCGCAGGTAGCCGCCGGACTTGAGAATGTCGGAGCAGACGGTGATCGTCCGCATGCCCGCCGCGAGCAGGTCGGCGACGTTGAACGCGTCCGCGCCGGCGGAGAAGGACATCATCAGCTTGCCCCCGAACTCCCGGCCCAGCTTGGCCGCGAGGTTGGTCGTGACCGCGTGCAGGGCGCGGCCGGACATGTACATCATCTTCTCCTTCGCGGGGAAGACCGGGCGCCAGTTTTCGACCTCGAGCGTGTTGGAGAGCTTCACGCCGAACTGGAGGTTCCGCGCGCGGGCGGTCTCGCCGAGGCGGCGCAGCATGGGCACGGCGTCGGCGTACTTCAGGTCGTGCTCGAAGGCGATGTCCGGCACGGTGACGTCGCGGAAGCCGAGGTCCTGGTTCAGGATGCGGCGCAGGTCGGCCGGGCCGATCAGCGTCGGGTTGCACTTGACGCTCGTGTGCAGGCCCCAGGTTTCGAGGAGATATTTCGAGATCTGCTCGATCTCGCCCGGCGGGCAGCCGTGCATCGTGGACAGGGTGACGTTGTCCGACATCCGCGCGGGGATGTGGAGCGAGCGGACGGCCGGGTCGCGGCGCGCGACGATGTCGAGGTCGCGGGCCAGGTCCTCGCCCGCGTCGTGCATCTTCTCGAGGTACCACTGCATGTTGGGCTTCTGCAGCCCCTCGAGGTTGTAGCCGACGCTCATGTTGAAGACGATGCCGGGCTCCTTCCCGGGCAGGCCCAGCTTGTGGTGGAGCAGGTGGATCAGTATCCAGGCCCGCAGGTACTCCTCGAACGACTCGTGGACCTTCAACTCCTGCGACCACTCGCAGTTGTAGCCCTCGTCCTGCATATCGATGCACGGCTTGGAAATATCGAGCTCGTCGAGCGTCTGGACGGTCTTGAGCTCGATGAACCGCGCGCCGCAGAGCCAGGCGATGATGATGTTCTGGGCCATCTGCGAGTGCGGGCCGGCGGCGACGCCGAAGGGCGTCTCGAGGGTCTTGCCGTAGACCGAGGCGCGGAAGGGATCGTCCGGCCGCGGCTGGAAGAACAGCGCGCGCGGGATGCCGAAGATGGAATTCGAGCCCTCCAGCTCGTCCAGGATCCAGCGGGCCAGTTGCTCCGTCGTGAGGGGTTGGAACTTGTCGGACATGGTCTCTCCTCCGGTCTATGTTTGCACAACACTTTCGAAAAGCCGGCCGACGGCGGAAGGCCGGATGCTATGGCGCGGGCTTGCGGATGACGACCTTGAAGGGCGTGCCGGTCTTGGGCGCCGCCGGCTTCTTGACCACGGTCTTGGGCGCCGCGGTCTTTTCGGCCGGTGGCGCGGGAACCGCCGGCTGGGCGGCCGGGGTGACCGGCGCCGGCGCGCCATCCGGGGCCGGGGCGGCGGGGGTCGCGATGTCTTCCACGATCTCGTGCAGGATGGTGCTGTACCCCTTGCCGTCCGCCATCGCCTGTTGCATTTCCTTCAAGGCGTCGTCCGTCTGCGGGCCGGGCTCCTGCTCGAAGAGGAACGCCGTGGAGCCCACGCGTATGCGGTCGCCGGGATTGAGCTTCACCATTTCCACGCGCTGGCCATTCACCGACGTGCCGTTCCGGGACTTGAGATCCTTGATGAAGAACTCGCCGTCCCACAGTCGGATGCCGCAGTGGACCCGGGAAACCTTTTCGTCCAGCACGACCACGTCGGCCTCCGGGCTGCGCCCGATGGTGATGGGCCGGTCGCCCAGCTCGAACTCCATCTGGGTCCCGTCCTTCTTGGCGTAGCGCAGGCGCATGGTCTTCGTCCCGTTGACTGGGGCGTATCCTAGGCCAAACGGCCGCCGGGAGGCAAGCCGCTAAATCAGGCCCTTGGCGAGCAGGTCGCGGAAATACTCGATGGTCAGGGCGAGACCCTGGTCCAGGTTCGTCTTCGGTTCCCAGCCCAGCACGGCGCGCGCCTTGCGGATGTCCGGCTGGCGAATCTTGGGATCGTCCTCCGGCAGCGGCTTGAAGACGATCGGAGAGTCCGCGCCGCACAGGGCGCGGATCTTTTCGGCGAAGTCCAGCACGGTCATCTCGCTCGGGTTGCCGATATTGACGGGCTCGTGGCAATCGCTCATCGCCAGCTTGCAGATCCCGTCGATCAGGTCCGAGACATAGCAGAAGCTGCGCGTCTGCCGGCCGCTGCCGAAGACCGTGATCGGTTCGCCCTTGAGGGCCTCGGTGATGAACGCCGGCACGACGCGCCCGTCGCGCGGCCGCATGCGGGGGCCGTAGGTGTTGAAGATGCGGACGATCCGCGTGTCCACGCCGTGGAAGCGGTGGTAGGCCATGGTCATGGCCTCGGCGAACCGCTTGGCCTCGTCGTACACGCCGCGGGGGCCGATCGGGTTGACGTTGCCCCAGTAGGTCTCGGGCTGCGGATGGACCAGCGGATCGCCGTAGACCTCCGAGGTGGAGGCCAGGAGGAACCTTGAGCCCTTGGCCCGCGCCAGGCCCAGTGTCTTGTGCGTGCCCAGGGCGCCGACCTTCAGCGTCTGGATCGGCAATTCCAGGTAATCGATGGGGCTGGCGGGCGAGGCGAAGTGGAAGATAAAGTTCACCGGCCCCGGCACGTCGATGTATTCGGTGACGTTGTGCCGGATGAACTGGAAATCCTCACGCCCCTCGAGGTGCGCGATGTTGGCCAGGTTGCCGGTGATCAGGTTATCCATCGCGATCACGCGGTGCCCCTGGCCGAGCAGCCGGTCGCAGAGGTGGGAGCCGAGGAACCCGGCGCCCCCCGTGACGAGCGTGACTGGCTTGCTTTCCGGCATGACGGCAGCACACGCTAGCGGCACCCGTGCCGCCCGTCAAACGGAATCCTCGATTCCCCGGCGCATCCCTGCATGATGATGAGGCCCCCTTTTCAGTCCCGAGGGGAACGGTCGGCGGCCGGACCGGTGCGCCGGGCTTTCGGGGTCCGCGGCCGGTCTCCCGATCGCTTCCGCCGCCCGTATGCCTCGCAGTTTATAAAGTGTGAGCCTTGTGTTTTGAGGGCGAGGAACATCGATTTCATTGGGAAATCCGCGCGTGAGAACCCGAAAGGCCTCGCTGTTTATAAACTGCGAGGCATAGGCCCTGACCCTCATCGGAGGAATGCACAGGGGAGGGAAGCCCGGCCCAGCGGCGCCTCAAGGCCGCCCATAAAGCAGAATCCCGAGAACCGTCAGGCCGTATAAGGCCAGGTCCACCAGCAGGGGAACGTCCGTCAGCAGGATCTGCTCCGGCCGGTCGCCCTTCTCGTGGCGGTAGACGATGTCCAGGTAGCGGAACAGGCCGAAGATCACGAACGGGATCGTCAGGCCCAGCTTCGCCGTGCCGAATTTCAGCACCGTGTCCGGCCATAACGTGTACAGCGCGTAGCAGACCAGCGTCGCGGCGCTGACGATGGCGATCAGCTGGTCCAGCAGCCGCTCGTCGTACTGGCCCATGCTCTCGCGCGTCGCGCCCGCCACGTCGTTCAGCACGACCTTCTCGTGCCGCCGCTTGCACAGCGCGAGGAACAGCGCCAGCAGCAGCGTGCACAGCAGCAGCCAGGGCGAGATCGTCGCCCGCACCGCCACCGCCCCCGCCAGCGCCCGCAGCACGAACCCCGCCGCGATCACGAAGATGTCCACCAGCGCGATCCTCTTCAGCGCCAGCGTGTACACGATCTGCAAGACCACGTAGCCGCCGATGACCGTCAGCAGGTCCCGCGAGACCATCCAGGCGCCCGCCAGCGCCGCCGCCAGCAGCAGGACGGCCAACCCTAGCGCCGCGGGCACCGGCAGCTCGCCCGCCGCGATCGGCCGGAGCCGCTTCTTCGGATGCACCCGGTCCTGCGGCAGGTCCTTGATGTCGTTCAGCAGGTACACCGCGCTGGACGCCAGGCAGAACAGCAGCGCCGCCTCGATGGCCAACCAGATCGCGGCGGCCCCGACCCCCTGTTGCCGGTCCCCCAGCGCGAAGACGAAGGCCGCCAGGACAACCGCGTTCTTCGTCCACTGCTTCGGCCGCATCGCGCGGACTGCGCTCCACATGAGCTTCGCGCTCATGAGGCCGCCCCGGCCGCGACGCTGCGCGGATGAACCGGCCCCGGCCGTCGCTTCAACCCGTTGCGAAGAAATATTTTCCACACGAGCCAGAGGGCCTCCCCCACGATCCCGCCGCTCATCTTCGATTGCCCCGACCGGCGCTCCTCGAACACGATCGGGGTCTCCACGATCTTGAATCCCCGCCGCCAGGCCTGGTGCGTCATCTCGATCTGGAACGAGTAGCCGTTGGACTTGATGTCGTCCAGCGGGATGGTCTCCAGCACGGCCCGCCGGTAGCACTTGAACCCGCCCGTCGGATCCATGAACGGCATCCCCGTGATGATCCGGACGTACAGCGCCGCGCTTTTGCTCAACATCAGCCGGCTCAACGGCCAGTTGATCACCCGGATGCCCCCGACGAAGCGCGACCCCAGCACGAGGTCCGCCCCCCCGGCGGCCTCCAGCAGGCGCGGCAGGTCGTTCGGGTTATGGGAAAAATCGGCGTCCATCTCGAACAGGAACTGGTAGTGCCGCTCCAGGCCCCACCGGAACCCCGCCAGGTACGCCCGGCCCAGCCCCTGCTTGCGCTCCCGGTGCAGGACATGAATCCGCGGATCGCCCGCCGCCATTTCGTCGGCCATGCGGCCCGTGCCGTCCGGCGAGTTGTCGTCCACGAACAGCAGGTCCGCCGAGGGACAGGCCCGGCCCACGGCCGCCGCGATCTCGCGGATGTTCTCCTTCTCGTTGTACGTCGGAATGACGACGAGCGCCTCGTTCATCGTGCCGTCAATGTAGGACACTCCCCCCGGGTCGGCAAGCTTAAGCCGTTGAAATCCGCCCGGGAATGCGTATGGTGAGGCAGGAACGCGCGTGAAGAAACCGATCCATACCTACGGCGACGCCGTGCTGCGCAAGAAGGCGCGGCCGGTGGAAATAGTGGACGAGTCCGTCCGCGCCCTGGTCCGCGACATGATTGAGACCATGCGCGGGGAGCGCGGCGTCGGCCTCGCCGCCGAGCAGGTCGGCGCGGACGTCGCCGTCTGCGTCATCGAGGTGCCCCCGGAACTGGACCGCGACGACAAAGGGATGTTCTACAACCCCGGCGCCACCATGCCCCTCGCGCTCATCAACCCGAAGATCGTCGCCGCCTCGCGCGAAACCGAGACCGCCGAGGAGGGCTGCTTGAGCTTCCCCGGTATCTACGCGCCCATCGAGCGGCCCGTCGAAGTCACCGTCGAATACCTTGACCTCCAGGGCAAGTCCCGGGCACAGACCTTCCGCAAATTCGTCGCGCGCGCCGTCCAGCATGAGATGGACCACCTCGCCGGAGTCCTCTTCGTCGACCGCATGTCCGCCCTGAAGAAGATCGCCCTCTCCGGCCAGCTCAAGCGCCTCAAGCGCGAGACGAAGGAAGCGCTGGCCGGAGCCGAAGGATAGGTGGCCCGCGCGCTCCATCGCAGGCGGACTTTTCCAATCATTGGAAAAAGTGCTGTCCATTTTTTCCAAACATTGGAAAAATGGCGGCGAGATTTTCCAATCATTGGAAAAACAGGGGCCCTAAGTTTCCAATGATTGGAAAACCCGAACACTGAACACCGAACACCGAAACCTCCCCATGGACATCACCGGCCACACGAAGCTCTACGCGGTTCTCGGCCACCCGGTCGCGCATACGCTGTCCCCGGCGATGCACAACGCCGCGTTCGCCGCGCTGGGGCTCGACGCGGTCTACGTCGCCCTCGACGTGACGCCGGACAAGCTGCCCGGCGCGCTGGCCGCGCTCTCGGACCTGGGCTTCGGCGGGCTGAACGTCACCGTGCCGCTGAAGGAAGTCGCCGGCCGCGCGCTGCCGAACCTCGACGAGTCCGCCCGCCTGATGGGCGCGGTGAACACCGTCCAGTTCACGCCGGCCGGCCCGGTCGGGCATAACACCGACGGCGCGGGGTTCCTGCGCGCCGTCGAGGAATCCTTCGGCGCGCCCGTCGCGGGCCGCTCGATGTTCCTCCTCGGCTGCGGCGGCGCGGGCCGGGCCGTCGCGCTCGCCTCGGCCGGCGCCGGGGTCACGAAGTTCGCGCTGGCCGACCTTGACGCGGCGCGCGTCCGGAAACTGGCCATGGAACTGGAAACGCAATTCCTGGTGTCCGAGGCATGCGTGATCGAGTCGGCGGGCGCGATCCCGGAGGCCGCGCGCGCGGCGGACCTCGTCGTGCAGGCGACGCCCGCGGGGCTGAAGGCGGGCGACGCCTCGCCGCTCGGCGCGAAGGCGTTCCGCCCCGGGCAGTGGGCGTTCGACCTCGTCTACGGTGCGCCGGAGACGCCCTTCATGCGCGAGGCCAGCAAGGGCGGGGCGAAGGCGGCGAACGGGCTGGGCATGCTGCTGCACCAGGGCGCGAAGGCGTTCGAGATCTGGACCGGCCGCGCCGCGCCGGTGGACGTCATGCGGCGGGCGCTCGAGCAGAAGGTGTACGGCGCATGAGCGACCTCCCGCCGCTCCTTTATGGGTACCTGACGTTCCTCGTGTTTGCCTTCGGCGCGTGCGTCGGCAGCTTCCTGAACGTCGGCATCTACCGCATCCCGCGGGAGGAATCCGTGATCGCGCCACGCTCGCACTGCCCGCGCTGCGGAAAGATGATCGCGTGGTACGACAACATCCCGCTCGTCAGCTGGCTGGTCCTGCGCGCGCGCTGCCGGCAGTGCGGGGAAAAGATATCGATCCGCTATTTTCTCGTGGAATTATTGACGGCGGTTCTCTTTCTATGGGTGTGGCGGGAATACGGCGTGGATCCGCGCACGCCGGTATACCTGTTGATCATGGCGGGCCTGGTCCTCGGGACGTTCGTGGACCTGGAGCACCTGATCATCCCGGACCGCGTATCCCTGGGCGGGATCGCGGCGGGACTGATATTGAGTCCGCTCGTGCCCTCGCTGCACGGCGTGACCGGCGCGCTGGCCGGGTTCCGGATGGCGCTGATCGGGCTTGCGGCGGGCGCCGGGGTGTTGTGGCTCGTGGGCGTGCTGGGCAAGCTGGCGTTCAAGAAGGACGCCATGGGGCTGGGCGACGTCAAGCTGCTCGGCGGGCTGGGCGCGCTGCTGGGCTGGCAGGCGGTGGTGTTCATCATCATGGCCTCGTCGCTGGTCGGCTCGCTCGTGGGCGTGGGCATGATCGTCGGCGGGCACAAGGAGTGGCAGAGCCGCGTGCCGTACGGGCCGTACCTCGCGGTGGCCGCCGGGGTGTGGATCCTCTGGGGCTTCCGCTGGTGGGCGGCGTACCTCGCGTGGCTGCGGCCGCCGATGTGACGGCGCCGGTCGTTTTCGCGGGGCGAGGGCGCCCCGCCTCCATCGGCGACCGGGTGGATCGTCACTTCGGCAACCGATCAAACATTTCTCTTGTGTTCCAAAAAAGGGACGGCACAATGCGCGCTTCAGCAACGTGGAGGAAGTAATCGCTATGGCTACCGGTATTGTGAAGTGGTTCAACGAGAAAAAAGGGTACGGGTTCATCATTCCGGATGGAACGAACCAGGACGTGTTTGTCCACTACTCCGCCATCATGTCGGAGGGGTTCAAGACATTGAACGAAGGGGACAAGGTTCAGTTCGAGATCTTCCAGGACGCCAAGGGTGCCCGGGCTCGCGATGTCACCCTGGTGAGCGCCGCCGTTCCCGCCCCGTAAGGGCGACCTTTTCGTGCCGCTGTTGTTCCGTCGACGAAACCCCGGAAGCTCCCGGGGTTTCTTCGGCCTTTACCCGGACGCGAGATGAAACACGCCAACCTGGTCCTCGTCGGGTTCATGGGCACCGGCAAGTCCGTGACGGGTCGCCGACTGGCGGCGCGTCTCGGGCGCCGGTTCGTGGACATGGACGCCGTGATCGAGGAACGGGCGGGGCGGACGGTCCCCGAGATCTTCGCCCGGGACGGGGAGGCCCGTTTCCGCGAATGGGAGCGTGCGCTGGTTGGTGAATTGGCCGCCCGGCAGGACCTGGTGATCGCCGCCGGCGGCGGCGTGGTGCTCCATCCCGAAAACGTGCGCGATTTCGAGCGGACCGGGTTCGTGGTCTGCTTATCCGCCGCTCCGGAAGCGATCCTGAAGCGGGTGGGGCACCACCGGAACCGACCGCTTCTCGAAGGCGCGGACAAGGAGCGGCGCGTGAAGGAATTGCTCGAAAAACGGCGTCCCCTGTACGAGGCGATCGCCCTCCAGGTGGATACGACCGGCCTCACGCCCGACGAGGCGGCCTCGCGGATCCTGGCGCTTTGCGAAGAGAAGCCCGATCCGGCCCCGTAATCTGCTGTTGCGTTTTGGCGGGGCAGAGGGTAAACACGCGGGGTTTTCCAACGGAGAGGACACGGCCATGGCGGAAGAAAAAGCAGCAGTGGAACCCGGCGCGGAAGCGCCCGCCCCTCAAACGGAAGCCGACCGGCTTCGTTCGCTGTGGAAAGAGTACGGGCAGCCGGCCCTGATCGGCCTGGCGCTCGCGGCGGCCTTCCTCCTGGGGTTCGGGGCGTACCGCGCCTACCGCCAGAACAACGTGCTCAAGGCGGCGCAACTGCTGGCCCGCGCAGGCTCGGTCGAGCAGCTTCAGCAGGTGGTCAGCCAGTATCCCTCGACGCCGTCCGCGCCGCTGGCGATGCTGACGCTGGCCGCGCGCCAGTTCGACGGGGGGCAGATTGAACTGGCCCAGTACAGCTACGCGCAATTCGAGCAGAAATTTCCCAAGCATCCGATGAAGACGGCGGCCGAACTGGGCCGGGCCCAATGCCTGGAGGCGATGGGCAGCCTGGAGCAGGCGGAACAGGCGTACGACGCTTTTGTGGCGGCCCACCCGGACGACTACCTGGCGCCGCTGGCGAAGCTCGGCAAGGCCCGCGCGCTGGCCCAGGGGAACCGCCTGGAGGACGCCCGGGCCGCGTACGAGGATTTCATTGCGGCCCATCCCGAGAGCGGCTGGCTCCCGATGGCGGAGAACGCCCTGGAGCAGGTCAATCGGCAGATCCGGGCGGGCCCGGCCGCGGCCCCGGCGGCGGCGCCGGCCGTGACGATTCCCGACCTGTCCACGGCGGTGACCATCCCCGCTGCGCCTGAAGGCGCGACGCCCGCGCCGGCCGTCACGATTCCGGAGACGCCGGCTCCCGCCCCAGCTCCTTGAGCAGCAGCGCCCGCGCGCTGATGCGCGGCCCCGGGAACAGCTCCAGCAGGCGCGGGGTCTGCTCGTCGTGGTCGAACATCTCCGCCATCGTGGCATACACGCTCCGGTCGTACTTCAGCATGGCCTCCAGCTTGCGCGTGGCCACGTCCTGCACCACGAAGCAGAGGGTTTCCTCGTTGGAATCCTCGGCGCTGAAGAGCAGGGCCTTTTTTGCGGGATCCAGGCGCTCGGCGTTGCGCGTGTAAAGGAGGTGTTTCAGGTACTCGATGATCCGTTCGTTGAGGCCGGCCTCCAGCAGGAAAATGCGCTCCACCAGCTCGACGCGGTTGAACACCAGGCCGATGCCCGGGGGCCGGATGTCGGCGGGGAGAAGGCCCTCTAGCCGGACCAGCAGCTCGGCGAACTGCCGCTCGCCGGCGGACAGGTCTTCGTCGGCCAGCGGGATGAGGTAGATCATGATGCGGCGCGCCGGGTCGTGGTACAGCAGGGGCTTGTCCACGCGGAAGGAAAGCCCGCATTCGCCGCAGCGCACCACGTTGATGGCGTTGGCCATCAGCTTTTGCCGCAGGTCCGGGTCGGTCTTGACGTTGACGGACTCGTAGAGCGCCGCCGCCTGCTCGTGCCGGCAGCGGGGACAGCGGATGGGATATGTCTTGGCCTCGGACATTTCAGGTTCAGGCGGTGGAGGGTACCCGGCGGCCTGCGGCGCGTCAACCCGCCCGCCCGGAAACTCCCCTCTTGAAACGTTTTGGGCGGCCGTGCTACCGTCCGTCCGCCATGTGTTGCCCGCCGGATTCACGGCGGGGCCGGGCGAACAGGAGTCCGTATGAGTTTGTTGGATGGTTTGAAGCGTTTGTTCGGAGCGAAAAGCGGCGCGGGACGGGTCTATATCCTGGATGCCGGGTCGCTGCACGGTTCGGCGCGTCCCGGGGATCGGTTGAGCCCGCGCGACCAAGTGCAGGTCCTGCAGCAGCTCTCGCGCTTCGTGGAGCGGGAGAAGATTCAGGCCCAGGCCGTTTTCGAGGGCCGGCCCCTGCGCGAGGTCGCCGAGGGGGAGAACTTTGGCCCTGTCCAGGTCTTCTTCGTGGAAAACGGCGCCGCGCTGCCCGACCGGATACTCGACCTTTTCCGGCGCGCGGGCGCCGGGCGGTCGGTTGTGGTCTCCGCCCATCCCGAGGTGGAGAAGCGGGTTTCCGAACAGGGCGGCTCCCTGATCCGGCCCGGAACCTTCCGCCGGGCGTTCGATAACGGCGGGGGCGGCGGTCGTCCGGAGGGCGGCGGCGGGGGCGGTGACCACCGCATGAATTCCCGGCGTCGTCGCCGTCCGCGCGGCGGCGGGGGTGGCGGGGGCGGTCGCGGACGCCCGGAAGGCGGCGGGAACGGCGGCGGAGAGGCGGCCCCTCCGGCCCAGTCCGGCGGCGCGCCGGCCCAGCCCAAGGATTCCGTGCGGGACCTGATCGACCTCGTCGAGTAGCTTCAGGCGGGCGTGTCGAGGAACGTCACCCGGGCAATGTACGGCAGTTCCCGGTAGTGCCCGTCGTAGTCGAGCCCGTAGCCGACCACGAAGTGGTTCTCCACCACGAACCCCACGTGGTCGGCCTCGCAGGGCACGATCCGGCGCGAGGGCTTGTCCAGCAGCGTGCACGTCCGCACGACGGCCGCGCCCTTCTCCCCGATCCATTGCCGGGCGAAGGAAAGCGTGCGCCCGGTGTCCAGGATGTCGTCCACCAGCAGCACGTGCGCGCCGCGCACGTCGAGCGTGATGTCCTTGGTCACCCGGACCCGCCCCGAGGACTCCGTGCCCGAGCCGTAGCTTTCGAGCGTGATGAAATCGATGCGCGGGTGGATGTCGTGCCGGTAGAGGAGCCGCACGAGATCGGCCAGGAACATAAAGCTGCCGCGGAGGATGCCGATCATCACGAAGTTCTCCGCCCGGCAGTCGCCCGCCAGCGTGTCCACGAGCGCGTCCAGCCGGCGGGCGATCGTTTCCGCGGTGAACAGGATCTCGTGAATGTGATGGGGTCGCATGACCGGGTCCGGCAAGGCGATGCCCGCGACGGCTATTTCCCCGTCGATTCCTGGGCCTTGGCGTTCAGCAGGTCGGCTCGAACCTCGTCCGCCGTCTTGTGGCGCTCCACGTTGCGCACGCAGTCCAGGATGGCGCTGCTGGACGCGGGTTTCACGAGGTAGGCCTTCGCGCCCAGGGACATGATCTCGTTGATCACGCCTTCATCATCCTGGACGGACATCACGACCACGTGAAGCCCCGGGAACTTCCGGTGGATGATGCCGAGGACCGTGGCCCCGTCCATGTCCGGCATGATCAGGTCGAGGAAGACGATGTCGTAGCGGTTCTGACCGAGCTTCTCGATGCCCTCGTGGCCGTTGCGCGCCGTGTCGCAGGCGATGCCCTCGGCGAAAAAAAGGGTCTTGAACAGCGTGAGGACCTCGCTGTTGTCGTCGATAATGAGTGCCGATACTTTTTTCATGTCCATCTTTAACAAAACCGCCGATCCGCCAAGGCCAGCCAAGCCAGTCTTCCTACAGGCCGCGCCACGGCAACGCAATGATAAAACACCGCCTTCCTGTTTTCCTACAAAAAACGAACAGGCTCGATGCGGCCCGGCGTTTTTTTCTTGTATCCGGCGCCCGGAACGCTAGACATATGGGCCCGATGAGCCAGCCCCCAAAAACCGGCCCGGCCGCGTGCGGCGGACACTGCGACCAGTGCGCCGCGGCCCCCTTTGCCGGGGCCGCCGACGAGCCGGACGCCCTCTCCGGAGGACGCATGGTGCTGGCCTCCTCCTTCGTTTTTCTCCTGCCCCTGGCCACGGCCATAGCCGGGGCCGCCTGGATTCGAAACGATCCGGCTCGCCAGCTAACCGCGGCGCTGGCCGGCTTCGCCGGGGGCGTGGTCGCGGCCGCCCTCCTCACCCGGCTCCTTCGCCGGCCGCGCAAGGCGGGTTCATGATCGCGACCCCTTCCAGCGCGCAGGGGCCGGGAACGTTCGCCCGCGGCATCCATCCCCCTGAACGCAAAGGCTTTGCGGCGGAAGCGGCCATCGAGGTGATGCCGAATCCCGCCCAGGTGGCCATCCCCCTGCTCCAGCATACGGGCGCGCCCTGCGAGCCGCTGGTGAAGGTCAAGGACGAGGTCGCGCTGGGCCAGAAAATCGGCGAGGGCAAGGGCTTTATCACCGCGCCGGTCCACGCGTCCGTCACCGGCGCCGTGGGCATGCCTTCGGTCACTACGTTGCCGAACGGGAGGCACGTGAAGACGATCCCGATCAAGACGGGCCCAGTCCAGCTTTCCGCGGACGAATTGAAAGCCTCGCTGCTCGGCGGCGACTGGCCGGTCTCGGGCCTGGACGCGCAGGCGCCGGAGCAGATCGCGCAGACGGCCCGGGAGGCCGGCCTCGTGGGCCTCGGCGGCGCGGCCTTCCCGACGCACGTCAAACTGACGCGCAACGAGAAGCGGCCCGTGGACACGCTGCTGCTCAACGGCTGCGAGTGCGAGCCCTACCTGACCGCGGACTACCGCCTGATGATCGAGTTCCCGCGCCCCATCGTCACCGGCGCGCTGCTGGCGGCCCGCGCGACGGGCGCGCGGCAGATCGTCATCGCCGTCGAGGACAACAAGCCGGCCGCCATCGCGGCCCTGCGCCAGGCCGCCGAGGGCACGGGCGTCGAGGTCCGCGTGATGGAGACGCGCTACCCCATGGGCGGCGAGCGGCAGGTGATCCCGGCCGCGCTGGGCCGCGAGGTGCCGACCGGCGGCCTGCCTCTGGACGTCGGCGTCGTGGTCATGAACGTCGGGACCTCCGCCGCGCTCGCCGCGGCCGTGCTGCGCGGGAAAGCGCTGACGCACCGCGTGGTCAGCGTCACCGGCGCGGGCATCGCGCAGCCGAAGAACGTCCTGGCGCCCATCGGCGCCAGCTACAAGGACCTGATCGATTTCTGCGGCGGGCTCAAGCCGGACGCGGCGCGCGTCATCGCGGGCGGCCCGATGATGGGCTTCGCGCTGAACGACCTGAACATCACCGTCACCAAGGGCACCAGCGGCATCACGGTCCTGACCCACGCCGACCTGAAAGCCGTCGAGGAAACGGCGTGCGTCCGCTGCGGGCGTTGCGTGGATGTCTGCCCGCTGAACCTGGTTCCCACGCGCCTGGCCCTCGCCTCGCGCTACCAGGACTGGGACATGGCCCGGCGCTACCACCTCATGGCCTGCTGCGAGTGCGGCTGCTGCGCTTATGTTTGCCCGGCGGCGATACCGCTGGTCCAATTGATGCGCATGGGGAAAGCCCAATTGCCCAAAGAATAAATTCGAATATCGAATGTCGAAATTCGAAACAATATCGAAAGCGGAAAATTCAAAAGGCGGAAATGACTCAAGGGAGTAATAAGCCTTACGATCTGGAAGCGAGGACCGAAGCGTTTGCCAAGGCTGTAAGATTATTCGTGAAGAGGCTCCCGGATATCCCGGTCAACTGGGAGGATATTAAGCAGGTATTGCGTTCATCCGGTTCGGTGGGGGCGAACTACATCGAAGCCAACGAGGCCCTGGGGAAGAAGGATTTCCTGATGAGGATCAGGATATGCCGGAAAGAGGCCAAAGAAAGTGGATACTGGCTGCGGTTGCTGGATGCGGGCGGAGACGCGGCTCTGGAGCAAGAACAGCCGACGCTTGTGAATGAATCCGTGGAATTGATGAGGATTTTCGGAGCGATCCTCCGCAAGAGCGAAGATAAATAGAGTTTTGACCATTGCTTTTTTCGGCGTTTTGAATTTGTTTCGGATTTCGATATTCGGATTTCGGATTTAATCATGGCCAGCGAGACACAGACCGCCGAACCCTCCGCCGCGGTGGCCGCTCCCGCGATTCACATCGCGCCGGCCCCGCACCTGTTCGGCGGGGCGCTGACGACGCGGGGCATGATGTTCGACGTGCTGCTGGCGCTCCTGCCGGTCCTCGTCGCCGCGCTCTGGCAGTTCCGGCTCTACGCGGTGTTCCAGTTGGTCATCTGCATGGTCAGCGCGGTCGCCGCCGAGGCGCTCTTCACCGCCATGCGGAAGAAGCCCATCCTGGTCCGCGATGGTTCGGCGCTGGTCACCGGCGCGATCCTGGCGTTCTCGCTCCCGGCGAAGGCTCCCTGGTACGCGGGCGCGGTAGGCTCGTTCGTCGCGATCGGCCTGGGCAAAGTGATCTTCGGCGGCGTCGGCCAGAACATCTTCAACCCGGCGATGCTCGGGCGCGCGTTCGCGATGATCGCCTTCCCGGCCGCGCTGGGCGCCTCGGCGTACGTGGCGCCGGACGCCGCGATCGACGGCCTGACGCACGCGACGCCGCTGACCGCGTTGAAGATGCTGGGCCAGGGCACCGGCCTGCTGCCCCTTTTCCTCGGCACGACCAACGGCTCGATCGGCGAGACCAGCGCCCTCGCCTGCCTGCTCGGCGGCGCCTACCTGTGCCTGCGGCGGACGGCCTCGTGGGAAATCCCCGCCGGCGTCATTCTTTCCTCGGCGGCCATCGGCCTGCTGGTCCAGCTCTTCAGCCCGGTGGCCGGGTGGACCGTGCTCCACGAACTGTGCGGCGGCGCGCTGCTGTTCGGCGCGTTCTACATCGCGACGGACCCCGTCTCCAGCCCGCTCGCGCCGCGCGGGAAGTTCGTCTTCGGGTTGGGCGTCGGCGCCCTGGTGATGCTGATCCGCAAGTTGAGCGGCTATCCCGAGGGCGTGATGTTCTCGGTGCTGATCATGAACGCGCTGGTCCCTCTGATCAACCGGGCGACGATCCCGGTGCCGGTCGGGGGACCGGTTCCGGTGAAGAAGTAAATCCGAATGATGAAAAACAGCTACATAGGCCAGGCCTGGCTGGTGATCGTGCTGGCGCTCGCGTTCGGCGCGGCGCTGGCCGGCGTCCAGGCGGCGCTCTCGCCGAAGATTGCCGCCAACAAGCTGAACGACACGTTGAGCCAGATCCCGGCCCTTGTGCCCGGCGCGACGACGGGCCAGCCGGAGACGATCGGCGGCCAGGCCGTCTATCGGGCGATGAACGACCAGGGCGAGCAGGTCGGCTGGGTCATCTCCGCCCGCGGCCTCGGCTTCGCGGACATCCTGGACCTGCTGGTCGGCCTGAACCAGGACCTGACGCGGGTCACGGGGCTGTACGTCCTGGAACAGAAGGAAACCCCGGGACTCGGCGACCGGATTACGGAACCGGCCTGGCGCGACCAGTTCAAGGGCAAGCCGACAGCGCCCGAACTGTCCGTGACCAAGGCGGCGCCGCAGTCGGACAGCGAGATCCAGGGGGTCACCGGCGCGACGATTTCCTCGGGCAGCGTGGTGGGACTGGTCAACGGCGCCGTGGCGCGCTTCCGGGAGGCGCTGAAAGAATAAGGGATGGCGGCTTGCTTCGCCCGATGGGATGACAGGGCCCATTGCGCAGGCATCTCCGGCGGCAGAGCGCCGGAGCTACAAAGGACTGTAGTTCCGCCGCTCTGTCGGCGGAAAGGGAAAGGAACGGCGGGACTAACCCGCCCGAGCCATGAGCAACGACGGACCGACAGCGTTGGAGCGGTTTCTCAACGGGATCATCCCGGAGAACCCGATCTACCGCCAGATCCTGGGCATCTGCCCGACCCTGGCGGTGACCAACACGATGGAAGGCGCGATGACCATGTCCGGCGCCGTCGCGTTCGTGCTGATCTGCTCCAACATCCTGATCAGCCTGATCCGCGGCCTGCTCAAGCCGCACCTGCGCATCCTGGTCTTCACCCTGACCATCGCGACGTTCGTGACCATCGCGGACAAGATTCTCGCGGCGTTCATGTACGACATGAGCAAGCAGCTCGGCCCGTACATCCCGCTGATCATCGTCAACTGCGTGATCATCGCGCGCTGCGAGATCTGCGCCTCGAAGCAGGGGATCGGCACGGCCGTCAGCGACGCCGTCGGGCAGTCACTCGGTTTCACCCTGGGCCTGGCGACGATCGCCAGCGTGCGCGAGATCCTGGGTTTCGGCACGTGGTTCGGCAAGTGGCTGGGCTGGCGGGTGATCCCGGTGACCGCCCCCGAGCACTGGTCCACCTGGGTGATCATGATCCTGCCCCCGGGCGCGTTCATCACCCTCGGCCTGCTGATGGGCGTGATGAACTGGATCGAGGCAAAACACAGTGCGCGGGCCAAGAAAGCGGTGGTGGCGGCATGAGCTACATCGCGTCTCTCCTCGTCCTGGCGATCACGACCGCGCTGATCAACAACATGGTTTTCCACTTCTTCGTGGGAAACTGCCCGTTCATCGGCGTCTCCCGCAAGCTGGACATGGCCTTCGGCATGGGCGCGGCGGTGACGTTCGTCACGACCATCGCCGCGGCGTTGAGCTGGGTGGCCACCTACTTCGTCATGGCCCCCGGCGCGCCGCTGGCGACGTGGCTGTACCGCGCCCTGACCCACGACCCGGCGCGCGTCAGCGACTTGAGCATCCTGAGCTACATCGCCTACATCTTCCTGATCGCGTGGGCGGTGCAGCTCGTGGAGATGTACGTGCGCAAGTTCTTCCCGGCGCTCTACAAGGCGTTCGGCGTGTTCCTGCCGCTGATCACGACCAACTGCGTCATCCTCTTCGTCTGCCTCGAGATCATGAAGCACATCGGCGCGGGCGCCGCGGACCCGTGGGGCCTGGACAAGGCGCTGGTGTACGCGTTTTTCGCGGGCGCCGGCTTCCTGGTCGCCATCGTGATCATGGCCGGCATCCGCGAGGAGCTGGACCACTGCGACGTGCCGAAGCCCCTGCGCGGGCCGGGCATCACGCTCATCATCGCCGGCATCCTGTCGCTGGCCTTCATGGGCCTGACCGGCGTGGACAGCAACCTGGCGAAAATGATCAAAAAGACACCGCCGCCCCCGGCGGAGTCCGCCCCATCCACCATTAACCATTAACCATTCCCCATGGACCCCACGATCATGCTTCTGGCGGGCGGGACGATGCTGGTGATGGCGATCGTCGCCGGCTACACGCTGGGATGGGCCAACAAGGTGTTCCACGTCGCGGTCGACCCGCGCATCGAGGCCATCAACGCCGCGCTGCCCGGCGCGAACTGCGGAGGATGCGGCTGCGTCGGCTGCATGAGTTACGCCGAGGCCGTCGCGGGCGGGAAGATCGCGCCGGACAAGTGCACCGTCGGCGGCTCCAGCTGCGCCCAGGCGATCGCGAAGATCATGGGCGTGGACCTGAAGCCCTCGTGGCCGTACCGTCCCGTGGTCCACTGCCGCGCCCATTACGCGGAGCGGCTCGGCCGGGCGGATTACCGCGGCGAGAAGACCTGCACGGGCGCCAACCTCGTGGGCGGTGTGCAGGGCTGCACCTACGGCTGCCTGGGGTTTGGCGACTGCGTCGCGGCCTGCGAGTTCGATGCCATCCACGTCGTGGACGGGCTCGCGACGGTGGACTACGACAAGTGCGTCGGCTGCGGCGCCTGCGAGAAGGCCTGCCCGCGCCACATCATCTCCATGACCCCGTTCAAGTCGCAGCGCATCATCGCCGTGGGCTGCTCGAACCTGGACATGGGCAAGGACGTCAAGGCCGTCTGCAAGATCGGCTGCGTCGGCTGCATGGCCTGCTCCAAGGCCAGCCCGATCTTCAAGATGACCGAGGGCAAGATCCCGCGCATCAATTACGACGAGTACGACCCGGAGAACATGGACGCCACACTTGTTGCCGTGAAGAAGTGCCCGGTGAAGAACCTGATTTACGTCGGCCAGCCGACCCCCGAGCACGTCGAGGCGGTGAGGGACCAGGAAAAGCCGAAGATCGTCCAGGTGGACTTCAAGACCACCGTGGACCAGGCCGAGTGGCGGGGATAATCCGGCGGCGGCCGTTCCCAGGCGGGCCCAGCGGGGATGAATACTATCCTGAAAAAACAGCAGTTGGCCGAGGAGGTTTTTCTCCTCGAGGTCGGCGCGCCCCTCATCGCCGGGGAGCGCAAGCCCGGCCAGTTTGTCATCCTGCAGCTCGACAGCGACTACGGCGAGCGCGTCCCCCTGACCATCGCCGACGCGGACGAGAAGGCCGGCACGATCACGCTAATCTTCCAGGCCGTGGGCAAGTCCACGCACGAACTGGCCGAGATGCACGAGGGCGACCGGATCGCCAACCTGGTCGGCCCGCTCGGGCACCCGACGCACATCGAGAAGTTCGGCAGCGTCGTCTGCGTCGGCGGCGGGATCGGCGTCGCCCCCCTCCACCCCATCGCCCAGGGCATGAAGCAAGCGGGCAACCGGCTGATCGTCATCCTCGGGGCGCGGACGCGCGGCCTGGTGGTGCTGGAAGACCGGATGCGTGCGCTGGCCGACGAACTGATTGTCTGCACGGACGACGGCACGTACGGCCGGAAGGCGCTGGTCACCGAGCCGCTCAAGGAAATCTGCGGCCGGAACCCGAAGCCGGACCTCGCCGTGGCCATCGGCCCGCCGGTCATGATGAAGTTCTGCGCCGAGACCACGCGCCCGTTCGGCATCCCGACCATCGTTTCGCTCAACTCCATCATGATCGACGGCACGGGGATGTGCGGCGGCTGCCGGGTCAGCGTCGGCGGCCAGACGAAGTTCACCTGCGTGGACGGCCCGGAATTCGACGGGCACCAGGTGGATTTCGACAACCTGATGAAGCGCCTGCAGGCCTACCGGCGGCAGGAGAAGGAAGACCACGCGCGCTGCCACCTGGAAGAGGAAGTGGAGCGGCTGCGGTCGACGGTTTGGAAAAAACCGTGAGTGAAGTCTCTCCAGGGGCCTTGCGCGAGGCAGCGGCGAAGAGCCTGGCCGGACTCGAGGCCCGCGCCGGGGCCCTGAAACCCCGCGACCGGATGGCGATCCCGCCGCAGGAGATGCCCTCCCAGCCGCCCGCGGACCGGCGGCGCAACGTCGCCGAGGTCGCGCTCGGCTACTTTCCGGAGCAGGCGCGGCTGGAGGCCCTGCGTTGTCTCCAGTGCAAGAACGCCCCGTGCGTAGAAGGCTGCCCGGTGCGGATCGATATTCCCGGCTTCATCCGGGCCATCGCCGAAAACGACTTCGCGAAGGCGGTGGCGATCATCAAGCAGAGCTCCCTGCTGCCCGCCGTTTGCGGGCGCGTCTGTCCGCAGGAAACGCAGTGCCAGGAGCCCTGCACCCTCGGCAAGTCGCTCAAAGACGTGGACAAAGCCGTCAGCATCGGCCGCCTCGAGCGGTTCGTCGCGGACTGGGAGCGCGAGACGGGCCGGCTTCAGCCCCCCGCGGTCAAGCCGCCGACCGGCCGCAAGGTGGCGGTCATCGGCAGCGGTCCGGCCAGCCTCGTGGTGGCGGCCGACACACGCCGCGAGGGCCATGCCGTGACGCTGTTCGAGGCGTTCCACAAGCCCGGCGGCGTAATGATCTACGGTATCCCGGAGTTCCGCCTGCCCAAGGCGATCGTCCAGGCCGAGATCGACACGCTGACCGCGATGGGCGTCGAGTTCTGGCCCAACTTCGTCGTCGGCCGCACGCGCAAGCTGAAGGACCTACTGGAGAAGGACGGCTACCACGCGGTGTTCGTCGGCACCGGCGCGGGGCTGCCCCGGTTCATGGAGATCGAGGGCGAGAACCTGATCGGCGTTTTCTCGGCCAACGAGTACCTGACGCGGATCAACCTCATGCGCGCCTACGACCGCCGGCGGGCGGACACGCCGATGCTGGAGGCGCGCTGTGTGGCCGTGCTGGGTGGCGGCAACGTGGCCATGGACGCCGCTCGAATGGCCTTGCGCCTGGGCGCGGTGGAAGTCCATCTCGTCTACCGGCGCACCGAAAAAGAGATGCCCGCGCGCGTGGAGGAGGTGCGCCACGCGAAGGAGGAGGGCGTCGAGTTTCACCTCCTCCAGAACACGACGCGCATCCTGGGCGACGACTACGGCCGCGTCGCGGGCCTCGAATGCCAGCGTTGCGAGTTGGGCGAACCCGATGAGTCGGGCCGTCGGCGCCCCGTGACGATTCCGGGCAGCGAGTTCGTATTGCCCTGCGACATGGTCATTGTCGCCATTGGGAACGAATCCAACCCGCTGATCCGCCAGACGACGCCGGACCTCAAGGTGGACGAACGCGGGCGCATCGTCGCCGACGAGAACGGCCGGACCTCGATCGCGGGCGTGTACGCGGGCGGCGACATCGTGCTGGGCGCCGCGACGGTGATCCTGGCCATGGGCCAGGGCCGCATCGCGGCGCGGTCCATCAACGAAGACCTGGCGGGGAAGACGCCGGCCTGATCTACCGGACGTTCCCGGGCGACATCATGCATCTTCCCCTCCACGAATTGCGTCATCGTCCCACGTCGTCCGCAGCGCCGGCGCCGCGTCGCCGGCGCGGGTTGAAGCATCTGGCCTGGATCGTTCCCCTGGTGATCTTCGACATCTGGTTCTTCGGGTGCCGCCGGGGCGGCGGATGTGCGCCGCGGCCTCCCGAGGAGGAGCCGGCCGCGATCCTCGAGAAGGAAGTGCCGCCGGAGACGCCTCCGCCCTGGGCGGGCCTCGTGTATCCCACGGATCAGAAGGCGCTTCTGGACGCCGGGGCGCTGGGGGTCTACCAGCCCACGGCATCGGGCAACCCCGAATCGGCGATGTACGGCTCGGTCCGGACGGGCTCCCGGGGCCGGCGGCTGGTGCCGACCTTCCACGAAGGGCTGGATATTGCCGCGCTCCGGCGCGATGCACAGGGCCGGCCGCTCGACCGGGTGCGGACGGTAGCCGACGGCGTCGTGGCGCACGTCAGCCGGTTCGGCGGGAATTCCAACTACGGCATCTACGTCGTGGTCCGGCACGACGATCCGATAGGCCGGGTCTTCACGCTGTATGCGCACCTGTTGAGCCTGGCGCCGGGAATCCAGCCGGGCTCCGTGGTGAAGGCCGGCGATGAACTGGGCCGGATGGGCAACACGTCGTCGTCGCCCATTCCCATGGCCCGCGGACATCTTCATTTTGAGATCGGCCTGATCTTGAACGGCCAGTTCGGGAACTGGTTCCGCGCCAAGAAGCTCAAACCTGATCACGGCGTGTATCACGGCTGGAACCTGCTCGGCCTGAACCCGCTGGATTTCCTGCGCTTCCAGAAGGAACGGCCCGAAGCCTCGTTCCTCGACTTCGTGGCGACGGTCCCGTCGGCGTTCGACATCCTGCTCGCGGCGCGTCGGAAGCCTGACTTTTTCGATCGCTATCCCGCGCTGTGGAGCGGCGAGCCGCCGGGCGGCGCGGTCGTGCTGGCCTGTTCCGAGAACGGCGTACCCCTGCGCGGCCGCGCGGCCACGGCCGCGGAGCGCGAGCAGTTGGGCAAATTAAAATCCCGGATCGTCCGGGTCCACGACGAGGTCTTGGGCCGCAACGGCAGTCGCCTGGTCACCCGCCGCGCCGGGGTATGGGTGCTGGCCGAGGCCGGCGAGCAGTGGCGGGAAATGCTGCTGTATCCTGCCGTGCCGTAGCCGGGGCCCATGAGTTCAATTCAGGCGGCCCGCAAGCCCGGTCGGACCTAACTCCGGCGGGAAGGCCGCCGGCGCGGTCGGGGGGAGCTATCGTACCAAATCCGGGTGAAGGCGGGTAGATTTCGGGCTCGCAGGAGCTCGCTCCTCCATGATTCCTGCCACTGGAGGGCGGAGCTCCCGCCTTCGCGCAAGGGCTACGGCGGGCAAGCTTGCGACGCCGTTCGTACCGACTCTCACCCGTACCTGGTATCACGCACTGCAGGGTGTGATCGTAATTTCAGCATATTATAATCTGCGTTATTACTTCGCCCTTATGATGATGTAGAAGAAGTATTCCACACCTTGCAAGGTGTGGAATCGTTTGCGATTACCGGATGCGTCCCAGCAGGCGAAGAAGACCGTCGAGGATCGTGAACGGGTGCGGCGGGCAGCCCGGGATGAACAGGTCCACCGGGACCAGGCCGGCGGCGCCGTTGTGAACCTCGGCGTGGTCGGCATAGGGTCCCCCGGCTATCGCGCAGGATCCCACCGCGATCACGAGCTTCGGCGCGGGCACGGCCTCCCATGTCTTCAGCAGCGCGGTCCGCATGTGGGCTGGGACCGGACCGGTAATCAACAGCCCGTCCGCGTGCCGGGGCGACGCGACGAACTGGACGCCGAAACGACCCAAATCGAAAAACGGCGTGTTCAGCACGTTCGTGTCCGCCTCGCACGCGTTGCACCCGCCCGCGCTGACCTGCCGCAGCTTGAGCGAACGCCCGAACAGCCGCCGCATCCGCGCGTCCAGGGCCTCGACCTGGCCCTCCCGCGGACCGCCGAGCACGAGATCCTCTTTCCGCCGGGCGGACATGGCGTACTCGCCCGTGAACCGGATCGCGTCCGCCGGGCAGGCCGCCGCGCACTCACCGCAGAACAGGCATCGGCCCAGGTCCAACGTCATGCGCCCGGCGGAGTCCATCCGCAACGCGCCGGTCGGGCATACTGCCGCGCATCGACCGCAATCCGCCGCGCAACGGGTGAAATCCACCTCGGGCCGGCCCTGGTACCGATCGGATAACCGCGGCTCGGTCGGCGGGAAGGGCCGCGTCCGGTGCTTCTGCTGTATCCGGGCCTCGATGATTTTCAGCATGGCGTTGCCCTTGTCATAGATCGTGCCCGCAGTACGAAAGGTTGAAACTCTTGTTGCAGAGCGGGAAATCGGAAATCGGCTGGCCGCGCAGCGCGAGAGCCAGCCCGAACCAGTTGTGGAAGGACGGATCCACGACCTTATACCGCCGGAACCGCCCGGCCGCGTCCGTCAGGGCCGCATGGCAGATTTCGCCGCGCCAGCCCTCGACCATCGTGACGACGAACGATCCCGGCCGGAGCGGTCCGGACCCCGCGCGGAGTTCGCCCGGCGCGAGGGCCTTGAAGACATCGCGGATGAAGCCGGCGGAACGCTGGATCTCCAGCCAGCGCACGTACGCGCGCGCTTGTACGTCGCCGCCGGGCGCCGTGGAGATCGGCACCTGCACGAAACGATAGGCGCCCGATGGGAAATCGACGCGGACATCGCGCTCCCGGCCCGAGGCCCGCGCCGCGGGGCCCACGAGCCCGATCTCCAGCGCCGCCTGCTCGGGCACGACGCCGGTTTCCTCGAACCGCGCGCGGACGGAATTGGTATCCCACAGCAGGTTGACCGCGACCGCGCCGTCCGTCATCGCCTGCTCGAATCGCCCGGACATCTCCTGCAGACGCGCGGGCTCCAGATCGAACGCCACGCCGCCCGGCCGCACGAGGCGGCGCCCGAACCGGTTGCCGCACAACAGCGCGGTCAGGTTCAGGAAATC
The DNA here is from genome assembly GCA_018001225.1 of Kiritimatiellia bacterium. NCBI lineage: Bacteria > Pseudomonadati > Kiritimatiellota > Kiritimatiellia > Kiritimatiellia bacterium. The sequence continues at coordinate 52,714 of JAGNIJ010000022.1, forward strand.
GCCGCGGATGCGCCCGCAGTAGGCCGACGTCGGCAGGTAGCCGACATCCGCCGCCAGCGCGCCGAGGTCGCCGGTATGATTGGCCAGCCGTTCCAGCTCCAGGGCCAGGGCGCGCAGGAGCTGCGCCCGCGCGGGCACGCGGCAGCCCGCCAGGGCCTCGACCGCCTGGCTGTACGCCGTCGCGTGCCCGAGCGTCGTGTCCCCGGCCAGCGTCTCGGCGTAGTGGATGGACCGCGCGTCCGGTCCGCCCGCGAGCGCCCGCTCGAGGCCGCGGTGCTGGTAGCCCAGCGAGATCTCGAGGTGGTAGACCTCCTCGCCGTGGCACTGGAACCGGAAGTGCCCGGGCTCGATGATCCCCGCGTGGACCGGGCCGACGGCCACCTCGTGGACCTCCTCGCCGTCCATGCGGAAAAACCGCGTTACGCAAGGCTGGATTTTCGCCGCCGCGCACTCGGGCAGCACCGGCGCGGCGTCGCGGAGCGGGCGGTGAAAACGCACCGGCTTGAGCCAGGGATGGCCCTCCGGGCGGATCGCCCACTGCTCGGCGATCTCGCGCTCGAACAGGTGCGCCTGCGGGCACGCGGGCGTCAGGGCTGGGTACGCGTGGCCGGGGTCTGCGCACAGAACTTCGAGCGTCGAAGCCGGGTCGCGGGCCAGGACGGCCGTCAGGCGGACCCGTCCGTCAGGCTCGCGGTGGCCGAAGAGGGAACTGATCCGCGCGCGGGCGTCCACGGCATCGAGGATCGCCTCGCGCCACTCGGGCACCGGCAGCACCGGCAGGCGGTCGGCGGCCACGGCCTCGCCGTTGCGAAGGAGCAGCCCGCCGCTCATGGCGCGCCTCCCAGGGTCCGCGCGGCCCGGGCCAGGACCTCCGCTAACGGCGCGGGCAGCCAGAGCCCCAGCGCCAGGGAAGCCAGCAGGAGAACGAGGGACGGCAGGACCGCGCCCCAGCGTTCGCGGACGGGGCTGCGGCTCCCGGGCGCAGGCCCGAAGACCATCGGCAGCATGCGGGCGGACATGGCGACGAAGATCATCGCCAACAGGACGGCCAGCAGGCCCGCCAAGCCGATGTACCCGTCCTGCACGGCGGAGCGAAGCAGGAGAAACTTGCCGACGAATACGCCGAACGGCGGGAAACCGGCGATCGCGAACAGGCCCAGCAGCCAGAGCCGCGCCGTTCGCGGCGCCACGCGCAGCGCCCCGCGGACGTCCTCCACGGCCTTCGACCCGTACACCGTCAGCAGGTTGCCCGCCAGCAGGAACAGCGCCGCCTTGACGAGCGAGTGATTCAGCGCGTGGAACAGCGCCGCGTACGGCCCGCTCCCGCCGAGGCCGATCCCGATCGCGAGCAGGCCCATGTGCTCCACGCTGGAGTACGCCAGCAGCCGCTTGAAGTCCGCCTGGCGCACGATGAAGACCCACGCCAGCGCGACGGATAGAAAACCGAGCACGAGAAACGCGCCCGCGTCGAAGGCCTGCAGGCCGGCCGCGACGACGACCTGGCGCACCCGCAGCAGGCCGAGGAACGCGCAGTTCAGCAGCGCGCCGGAGAGCAGCGCGGAGACCATCGAGGGGGCCTCGCTGTGCGCGTCCGGCAGCCATGTATGCATTGGCGCCAGGCCCATCTTGGTCCCGTACCCGACGAGCAGGAGCAGCGCGGCGGCTTGCAGCCAGGCCGGGTTCAGTCCGGCCGCGCGCCGGACCAGTTCGTCCACCGACAGGCTCGCGAGACCCGCCCCCTCCCCCGCGACGGAAAGGGAGAAGGTGCCGAGCAGGGCCAGCGCGATGCCGACCGAGCAGAGGATCAGGTATTTCCACGTCGCCTCGAGCGAGCGCGCGTCCCGGTGGTAGTAGATCAGCGGGGCGCTGGCCAGGGTCGTGGCCTCGACGGCAACCCAGAGCAGGCCGAAGTGGCGGCTCAACGTGACGAGCGTCATGCTGGCCAGGAACAGCAGCGCGCAGCCGGCGAAGAGCGGCTCGCCCATCGTGCGCGCGTCGCGGTCGCGCCCGCGCAGGTAGCCCGGCGCGTAGATCGCCGCGGCGAGAAACAGGGCGCTCGCGATGGAGAGGAACAGCAGGCCCGTATCGTCCAGGGCCAGCCAGTTCGGATGGGCGGACCCCGGGCGGACGAGCCACGCCGCCGCCGTCAGCATCGCGTGCGCGGCGGCCCCCGCGGGCAGCAGGAACCGCGCCGCGCCGGGCCGGCGCCAGGCCAACGCCAGCGCGCCCGCCGCGGCGGGGACAAGAAGCAGGGCGTAAAGCAGCATGGCCATTTCAGTCCCGTAATTGCGTCAGCTGGTCCGCGTCCAGGCTCTCCACGTCGCGCTGGATATGGAACATCGTGATGCCCATGACGAAGACCGCGACCAGCAGGTCCAGCAGCACGCCGAGTTCCACCAGCAGCGGCTCGTCGCGCACGGCGACGACGCCGAAGAGGTAGATGCCGTTTTCCATGACGAGGTACCCGAGCGCCTGCGTCACGGCCTTCTTGCGGCTGACGATCAGGAACAGCCCGGCGAACATCGAGAAGAACGCGACCGGCACGAACAGCGGGCCCGGCAGGCCGGGCAGCGGCAGCCGCCGACCGAGCCAGAACGACACGCCGAGCGCGGCCAGGCCGATGGCGAGGGAGAGATTGTAGCCGACGTACGGCTCCATCTCGCGCCGGATCTCGCTCTCGCGGATCGCCCGGAAGATCAGCCACGGGAAGACCCAGCCCTTGATCGCGGCGGTGAAGAGCGCGAAGAGGATGCCGAGCAGCGTGATGTGATCCTGGCGACCGACCACGGCGAGCAGGCCCAGCAGAATCCCCTGCGCCGCGACCCAGCGGACACAGGCGTGGATCCGGCTCGAGACCAACAGCCGCAGGTTCGTCAGCAGGATGAGGATGAGGAGGGTGTTCATCGCGGCATCATCCGGCGGCCAGCAGCAGGAATCCCACGAGCGCCAGCGCGGCCGCCCCAAGCAGCAACTGCGGCACACGGGCCAGCCGCAGCCGCGCCATGGCCGACTCGACCGCGCCGACGAGCGCGGCGACCATCGCCATGGCGGCGAGGCTCGCCGCAAGGCCCACGGCCGGCGGCCCGCCGTGGATCGGCAGCACGCCGACGACCAGCGCCGCGAACAGCCAGAGCTTCAGCGCGGAGGCATACAACACCAGGGCGAAGTCCGGGCCGCCGTGGTCGAGGACCATCACCTCGTGAATCATCGTCAGCTCGAGGTGCGTGTTGGGATCGTCCACGGGGATCCGGGCGTTCTCGGCCAGCAGGACCAGGACCAGCGCGATCAGCAGCAGCGCCATGGACGGCGTTTCGGCCCGCCAGAGGTCCGGCGTTACGCGGCCCAGCATGTCCGAGAGCGATCCCGCCTGCGTGCCGTGGGCCAGCGCGGCCAGCACGACGAACAGGGCCGGCTCCGCCAGCGCGGAGAAGAACACCTCGCGGCTAGCGCCCATGCCCTCGAACGCGGAGCCCGTGTCCATCGCCGCCGCGACGAGGAAGAAGCGCGCGACGCCCAGCACGTAGAGCGCGAGGATGAAATCCCCGCGGAACGCGAAGACCGCGGGCGTTCCGCCGAGCGGGACCAGCAGGAGCGCGGCCGTCACCGCCGCGACGCCCACCACGGGCCCCGCGCGGAACAGCCAGGACGTCGTGGCGCTATAGACCGCGCCCTTCCGGGATAGTTTGAGCAGGTCGTAATAGAGTTGGAGCACCGGCGGGCCCTGCCGTCCGGCGAAAAGGGCCTTGACCTTGTTGATGAGCCCGAACAGCAGCGGCGCCAGCGCCAGCGCAGCCAGGACCGGGATGAAGCCGGACGCGTTCATCGGGTGCCCAGGCTCCAGGCGAGCAGCGCCAGCAGCGTCAGCGCGACGTACAGGACATAGAGGTGCACGTTCCCGTGCTGTACCCGCCGGAGCGGCGCGAGCAGCCGGGCGCCGAGCGCGGCCAGCGGCCGGTACGCAAAGCGATGGAAGAAATCCGGCGCGTGCGAAATGAACGAGGCCCGCGCGGGGAAGTAGCCGTTTGGACGTTCGATGTGCCGCTCGGCGCGCAGGACCGGGTCCAGGAACTCCGTCAGCGGCTGGGCCATGGACGAGCCGGTGTACTGCATGGTTACCGAGGGCGCCGCGTAGCCGCAGTCCCACGTGACGCCCTGCGCAACCGGCTTGCCCGCCAACCGGCGCAACCGCCAGAGCGCGGTCAACCATACCAGTCCGACGAACAAAGCCATCACGCCGGTCGCCGTGCCGAGGGCCGCAAGCGCGTCACCGAGCGCGGCGGCCTGGAAGGCGGCGTCCGGCCGCCGGGCCAGGATGGACTCGAAGGCCGGGAACAGCCGGGTCGCGCCGAGGCCGATCGCCAGGCAGAGCGCGGCCAGTAGCAGCATGGGCGCTTTCATCGCCGGCCCCGGATCGCGCGCGGGTTGCGGCCGGGCCTCCCGGGCGTGGCCGAGAAACACGACGGTGAACGCCTTGGCGAAGCAGGCCAGGGCCAGGCCGCCGATGGCCGACAGCGCGACGAGGATCGCCAGCCCGCCCCATACCGGGCCCTGGGCCGAAGCGGTGGCGCCCTGGAACGCGCCCAGGTACACGAGGAACTCGCTCGCGAACCCGTTGAACGGCGGCAGGCCGCAGATCGCCAGCGCGCCCGCAAGGAACGCCGCGGCGGTAACGGGCATCGCCTTGACCAGGCCGCCGAGCCGGTCGAGGTCCCGCGTCCCCGTCGCGTGCAGGACCGAGCCGGCGCCCAGGAAAAGAAGGCTCTTGAAGAGCGCGTGGTTCAGCACGTGGAACAGGCCGCCGGCGAATCCCGCGGCCGCCATCGCGGGCAGACCGTAGCGCACGCCCAGCAGGCCGACGCCCAGGCCGAGCATGATGATGCCGATGTTTTCCACGCTATGGTAAGCCAGCAGCCGCTTGAGATCGTGCTGGGCCAGCGCGTAGATCACGCCGAGCAGCCCGGAGGAAATCCCGATGGCCGTAAACCACCAGCCCGCCGCGGCCGGGACGGGGCCCAGCAGCCCAAGCAGCCGGACCAGCCCGTAGATGCCCATCTTGATCATCACGCCGGACATCACCGCGGACACGTGACTGGGCGCGGCGGGGTGCGCCTCGGGCAGCCACGTGTGGAGGGGAATGAAGCCCGCCTTTGTGCCGAACCCGACCAGCCCCAGCGCGAGGATCCAGCCCCCGCGGCCGGCGGCCGAGAAGCAATCGAAATCCAGCGAGCCGGCGGACGCGCCGAGGAGGATGAACATGATCAGCAGCGCGGCCGTGCCGAGCTGCGACGCGGCGAGGTACGTCCAGCCCGCCGCCCGCACGGAATCCTTTTCGTCCTCGAGCATGACCAGGCCGAACGAGCTCAAGGCCATCCCCTCCCACGCCACGAGGAAAAGCAGGGCGTTCCTCGACAGCACCACGAGGACCATGCAGGCGGTCAGCAGGTTGAACAGCGTCGCCGCGAGCGGCGCGCGCGGATGACGGCCCAGGTACTCGACCCCGTACACGGCGGCCAGCGCCGTGACGATCCAGACCGGCGCCAGGAAAAACGCGCCCAGCGCGTCCAATTCGAGGGAAAGCGAGCCGCCGGGAATCGACCATGGCAACCGGAACGATTCCGCCGCGGCGCCTCCGAGGAGTTGAAAGCAGGGAACAAGGCCGGCCACGGCGCCGGCGACCGCGCCGGCCGCGCCGAGCCAGCGAAGGCGCGGCAGGGCCAGGGCCAACAGGCCGGAGGCCAGCAGAATCCCGATGGCCCACAACGAGGAAGTCATGCCGGCGGCTCCTGCGCCGGCGCGGGGGCGGACAGCGAATCCTCCACCTTCCGCGCGGCATCCAGGATCTCGTCCCGGCTTCCCTGTCGCAGCAGGATCTCCTTGAACCCCGGGTCGCGAAGGCAGAACGAGAGGCGGGAGAGCAGGTGCAGATGTGCGCGTACGGAAGGCGTCACGAGGGTGAACAGCACGAACACCGGTTTCCCGTCCATGGCTTGGAAATCCACCGACTTCTCGAGAAAGCAAAGACAGACGAGCGGCTTGTCCACTTCGACGATCAGCGGGTTGCGCACATGGGGCACCGCGATGCCGTCGCCGATGCCCGTGGACTGCAGCGACTCCCGGGCCAGCAGGGCCTGGTAGAGAAAGTCGCGGTCCGTTGATTCCGGCAGGCGGAGGAGGCTCACGGTCGCCTTCAGGATGGACGCCTTGTCGGCGCCCTCGATCCGGTAGAAAATACCACCGTTCAGCAGGCCTTCCGACAGCGACGGGATGGCGACCTCCGGTCCATTTTCCTGGAAAAGTGTCGGCGAGAAATTGACCTTCTTGGCCGTGGCCCATTCAAAAAGGAGCGCGCGGTTGATGCGATACTGTCCTTCGATCCGGTACGCGGGCAGTTTCTGATCCTGAATCCAGCGGTAGACCGTCTTTTCGGCGACGTTGAGAATGGCGGCTGCCTGCTTAACCGTTAGCTGCATGCTGGAAATAGTGAGCAAAAGCAGAGAGAATTGTCAATCTAATATGAAAATAGTCATTGAAATATAATATGTTCTATTATAGAACACATTTTACAGATCATGCATGACGGCTGATACCAGGTACGGGTGAGAGGCGGTACGAACGGCGTCGCAGAGCTCCGCCCTCCAGTGGCAGGAATCATGGAGGGGCGAGCTCCTGCGAGCCCGAAATCTACCCGCATTCACCCGGATTTGGTCTGATACCAGGCCTGGATGAAGAGCTGGGGCGGCTCTTCCGCAGGCATCGTGCGCTACTCCGTCTTTTTCCCGAGGCGCCACGCCCGAGGGGTGATCCCGGTTCCGGCCCTGAACACGCGGGAGAAGTAGTTCGCGTCCGGGAAACCCGAGCGGGCCGCCACCTCGGCAATACTCAACGCGCGGTCCCGCAGGAGCGCCCTGGATCTCTGCAAGCGGGCCTTCATCAGGAAGGCCTTGAAGGTCTGTCCCGCATGCCGCCGGAACAGGGCTGAAAAGTGATTGGGAGTCAGGATCGCAGCCCGGGCGATATCCGCCACCGTGTAGGGGGGCGCCGGATTGGACCGCACAACGGTCATCACCACATCCACCAGGGCCGATCCGGTTTGCCGGTGGAGGTCTTGAAAAGGATGGCTTTTCGTCGCCGGCGCCGCAACGGCTTCCTTCTCTGCCGCGCCCGAATCCGATCGGAATGGCATTCCCGCCATCAGTTCGCCGATAACGGACGCGGCCACCCCGATGACGCTTTTTACCAGGCGTTCCTTCCGGGGCGTCAGATGCGGCAACTTCCCGTAGGCGTCCCGGAGTTTCCTCACGTCCAGGGCAAGTCCCCGGGCGTGCTCGCGAGCTTCGGTCCATCCCCTGGCCCCGCGACCCGGCGCGAAGGCGCAGGAGCCGACGACGAGAAACTCCGGATCCACTGTCCGCCCGGACCGGACCGGCGCGGCGAACACCGCGATGCCGCCGTGGCAGGAGTGCCGGACCAGCCCTCGGTTCCAGGCGGCAACGGCCAGCAGCGACCGGCACGTGCTGCAGCGCTCGCGCCCGCCCTCCGCGCCATGGATCAGGCGGCAGAACTCCGGCAGCGCGATCCCCTCGCCCGCCTCCGCGACCTCCACCTTCTGATCCCTTCCGGGACGGACAAGGACCAGCCCGACGCCCGCCTGCTCGCGCATCAGCGCGTCCAGGGCGCGCACGCTCTCCGTGCGGCAAATCGTCCGCAACCGGCCGCCTTCCGACACAGGGGGCGGGCTCATTTATCGCTCTCGTGTAGAAATATGCTATTAAATAACATGAAGTAAAATTAAACAGGCCACGCTTTCTTTGTCAATCGTAGAATTATGCTATTAACGGCGCCGGGCGGGCGGGTATGTTGACGGCCAGAGAAGAGGGAACCTGTCGACGGGAATGAACATGGACATCACCCGAAGGTCATTTTTAAAGTACTGCGGGCTTTCGGCGGCCGCGATCGGGCTGGACCCGTTCGACCTGGGTCTGCTGCGGCGGGCGCTGGCCAACCCGGCGGCGCCGTCGGTGATCTGGCTGCACGGCAGCTCGTGCACGGGCTGTTCGGTCTCGTTCCTCAACCGCATCTCGAACGTGCCCGGCGAGCCCGCGACGGTCGCGGACGTGCTGACCGGCGCGGTGAACCTGGTGTTCCACGCGACGCTGATGGCCTCGGCGGGCGATTCGGCCATCGCGGAACTGAACCGCGCGTACCACGCGGGCGGCTACGTGCTGGTTTGCGAGGGCGGCGTGCCGACGGCGTTCAACGGCGCGCCGTGCATCGTCTACAGCTACGACGGGCGCGAGGTGACGTACATGGAGGCGGTGCAGCGGTTCGCCGCGCGGGCGGCGTTCCTCGTCAGCGTCGGCACCTGCGCCTCGTTCGGCGGCATCCCGGCCTCCGGCAGCAATCCGACGGGCGTGGTGAGCGTGCAGCAGCTGACCGGGCGGCCGGTCGTCAACATCTCGGGCTGCCCGGCGAACCCGGACTGGGTGGTGTGGGCGATCGTGCAGATCCTGCTCGGGCGGTCGATCGAGCTGGACGATAACGGGCGGCCGGTGGAGCTCTACCGGAAGACCCTGGCCGGCGGGGCGGCGCCGGCGCTGATTCACGACAAGTGCCCGCGGAACAAGTACGTGAACCCGTCGGCGCCCGCGGAGGCCACGAGTTTCGAGGATTGCGACGGGCGCTGCCTGATCCAGCTGGGCTGCCGCGGCCCGACGACGAAGTCGCGCTGCGAGGCCTGCTGGAACGGGATCGCGGGGCAGGGGCGCTGGTGCATCGGCGTCAACGCGCCCTGCCACGGGTGCGTGGAGCCGACGTTCCCGGGGCCGGAGTCGTTTTTCGAGCCGTATGCCTGACGGCCTTCCGGCGGGAAGCGAGAAAGGGAGATACAACATGCCGGTGATTTCGGCGGCGATAGACCCGGTGACCCGGATCGAGGGGCACCTGAAGGTGGACGTGGACGTGGACACGGTGGGCGGCGTCCAGCAGGTGGTGGACGTCCGGACCATCGGCACGCTCTTCCGCGGGTTCGAGAAGGTCCTGGAAAACCGCGACCCGCGCGACGCCCCGAACATCACGTCGCGCATCTGCGGCGTCTGCCCGACCTCGCACGCGATGGCCGCCGTGCTGGCGCTGGACCAGGCGCTCGGGGTCACCCCGCCGACGCCCGCCCGCATCCTGCGGAACCTCGTGCACGGGGCCTGCTACATCGAGTCGGACATCCTGCACTTCTACCTGCTCTGCCTCCCGGATTTCGTCCGCGGCCCGGGCATGGCCCCGTGGCAGCCGGGCTGGGACGTTGGCGGCCGCCTGGACAAGGCGACGGCGGATTTCTTCCTCGGCCACTACCTGCAGGCGATCACGTTCCGCCGGAAGGCCCACGAGATGGGCGCGATCTTCGGCGGCAAGCTGCCGCACACCCCGTCCTACATCGCGGGCGGGTTCACGGCCGTGGCCCGGCCCGCCGAAGTCGCGCAGTTCGGGGCCCTCCTGGACGAGCTCCTGGTGTTCATCCGCGACGTGTACCTGCCGGACGCGGACCGGCTGGCGTCGCTGTTCCCCGAGTACTTCGCCATCGGCCGCGGCTACGGCCACCTGCTGTCGTACGGCGTGTTCGAACTCAATGACGCGGGAACGACGAAACTCCTCCACGCCGGCCGGGCGCTGGACGGCTCGACCTCCACGCTCGCGTTCGACCCGGCGGCGATCTCGGAGCACGTGACGTACTCGTGGTACGAGAACGCCGACAACGACCTCCATCCCTCGGTCGCCGACACCGCGCCGCGGCATCCGAAGGGCGACGCGTACAGCTGGCTCAAGGCCCCGCGCTACGGCGGGACGCCGTACGAGTGCGGACCCCTGGCCCGGATGTGGATGAGCGGCGAGTACACCAACGGGGTGTCGGTGATGGACCGGCACCGGGCGCGGGCGCGCGAGGCGCTGAAGATCGCGCTGGCGATGAAGGACTGGCTGGCCGAGTTGCCGACCGGCGAGAGCAGCTACGCGCCGTGCGCGGTGCCGGCGTCGGGGGCGGGCGTGGGGCTGACCGAGGCCCCGCGGGGCGCGCTCGGGCACTGGCTCGGCATCGGCGGCGGGAAGATCAACCATTACCAGGTCATCACGCCGACCTGCTGGACCATCTCGCCCCGCGACACGGCGGGCCAGTTGGGCCCGCTGGAGAAGGCGCTGATGGGCGTGCCCGTGGCCAACGCGGAGAAACCCATCGAGGTGCTGCGCGTGATTCATTCGGTGGACCCGTGCCTGGACTGCGCGACGCATGTCATGAGGGTTCGCGACCGGAAGATCGTGTGCCGAACCGGCGCCGGCCTGGCGTAACGATGAATAACGACGTGGTCATTCTCGGGGTCGGCAACGTCCTGCAATCCGACGATGGCGCCGGGGTGCGGGCGCTGCGGGCGCTGCAGGCCGACCCGCCGCCGGGCGCGCTCCTCGTGGAGATCGGCGTGGCGATCCTCGACGCCGGGCCGTTCCTGGAAGGGGCGCGGCGGGCGATCATCCTGGACGCCGTCCAGGGCGGCGGGCGGCCGGGCCGGGTGTATGTCCTCGACGCGGACGAGCTCGAAAGCGCCCGGCCGGCCACATCGCTCCACGGGTTCGGGGTCCTGGACGCTTTTCGGCTGCTGTGCCCCGGTTCGGTTCTGCCGCCCGTCGTGATCGTCGGCGTGGAGCCGGCGCGGCTCGGGTACGGGACGAAGCTATCGGCCCCGGTGGCGGCGGCCCTTCCCCGGCTCGTCGAGACGGCCCGCGCCCTCGCCGCCCGGGCCCGCGCCATCGCGGAAGGAGTCTGCGCATGAAGAAAGTTTTGCAGGGCCTGGGCCTGGCCACCGTCTGGCTCGCCGCCGTGACGGCCGGGGCCGTCTCGACCGACGGCGCCGCGACCTTCCGCGTCAGCACCCGGACGTACAGCGGAACGTACTCCCCGAACCACGTGCTGGCGATCTGGGTTACGGACGCGCAGACCAACTTCGTCAAGACGCTCCGGCGCCAGGCCGCGACGCGGCTGCAATACCTGTACCAGTGGCGCGCCGTCTCCCGGAGCAACGTCGTGGACGCCGTCACCGGCGCGACGCTCGGCTCCCACCAGACGCACACGCTGACCTGGAACTGCCGCGACACGAACAACGTCGTGGTGCCCGACGGCACGTACCGCTTTTTCGTGGAATACACCGAGGACAACGCGCAGGGCCCCTGGACCGCGACGAACGTGGTGAGTTTCTACAAGGGCGCCGCCGGCGTCACGTCCTATCCCGCCGCCCAGACGTACTTCACCAACCTGATGATCCTGTACGCGCCGGCGCCCGCGACGAACGTGCCCCTGCCGGGGGTCCTGGAGGCCGAGGACTACACCAGCTTCAGCGACACCACGGCCGGCAACGCGGGCGGCGCCTACCGGTCGGACAACGTGGACATCGAGGCCTGCGCCGAGGGCGGCTACGACGTCTCGTGGATCGCCGCCGGCGAGTGGCTGGGTTTCAGCACGCTGGTCGCGACGACCGGCTACTACGACGTGCGGTTCCGTGTCGCGTCGGCCACGGCCGGGGCCCGGACGCTGCGCCTCGAGGTGGACGGCACGAACGCGAGCGGCGACGTGACGTTCAACACGGGCGGGGCGGGAGGACAGGTGTGGACCAACGCCTGGGCGAGCAACGTCCTGCTGAACGCCGGCGTCCGCGCCATGCGCATCGTGATGGTCAGCTCCGACTTCAGCCTGAACTATGCGGCCATCACCCGGACGCCGGCGCACGACCTGGCGGTGAGCGGGATCGTCACGCCCGGCGTCATCCCGCCCGGCTCCACCACGAACATCACGGTGGTCGCGACCAACCGGGGCGACTACGCGGAATCGTTCACCGTCGTGCTCACCAATGCCACGGACCATTTCCTGGTCGGGTCGCGTTCGGGGATCCCGCTGGCCGCGGGCGGGGGGACCAACGTGGTCTTTTCCTGGAACACGGCCGGCGCGTCGACGGGGTTTCACGTGCTGGTCGCTTCCGCCGGGCCGGTCGCGGGCGAGACGCTGACCGGCAACAACACCGCCACGTCCACGGTCCTGCTGGCGCTGGGCCTCGCGACGAACCGGCTGATCCTCAAGGGCGGGACCTGGCGCTACAGCGACGAGGGGTTGGACCTGTCCGCGACACCCTGGCGCACGGCGGCCTGGTACGACGGGCACTGGCCCCAGGGGCCCGGCGTGCTGGGATTCGGCAACGGCGGCGAGGCCACCCTCTTGGCGAATCCGGCGCCGGTCACCAACGGATTCGTACTGCGCAATCCGGGCTTTGAACTGGCCGGCGCCGCCGGCGCCGCGCAGGCGACCAACTGGGGCGGGGAAACCGTCCATGGCGTCATCATGGGATCCACGTGGGGCAACGCATCGCGCGAGAGTTGGCGTTCGCACGGCGGTTCGTGGATGGCCGCCATCTACAACTGGAGCGGCGGCATGCCCACCGCCGGGTGGTGGCAATCGGTGACCAATGCCCTCGGCGCCGGGTCCGTTTGGACGGCCGGCGTCTGGGCATGGAATGACAACACGGCCGGCGGGATCTTGTTCACGAACGCTTCGCGGTCCTTTTATCTTAGGATAGAAATGTACGACAGCGCGTTCACGCTGGTGTCCCTCGAGCAGATGAATTGCCCTCTTCCGGGGGAGGTCTGGACTCGGTATCAAGTCAGCGCCGTCGCGCCCGCCAACGCGGTTTGGGTGCGGATCGTCTTCGGGGCCGATGGCATGGGCAGCAGCGGGGCTCTTCAATTCGACGACGCGTCCCTGTCGGGCGCCAGGCCCGGCCGCACGACGTGGTACTTCCGACGCGATGCGTTTCTCGACTCGACGCCGTTCTCGGCCACCGTCAACGTCCGACGCGACGACGGGCTCGCGTTGTACGTCAACGGCGCGGAGGTCCTGCGCGACGGCCTTCCGACGAACACGCTGGCGGCGGCCACGCCGGCGACCAACTCGGTCAGCGGGACCGCCGAAACCAACTACATCGGGCGATCCATCGACCCCTCCGCCCTGTCGCCCGGGCGCAACGTGATCGCCGCGGAAGTCCACCAGGGCCCCGGCGGGCAGCCCGCGGTCGAGTCGGTATGGATCAACGAAATCCACTATGACAACACGGGCACCGACACCAACGAGGGCATCGAGATCGCCGGGCCCGCCGGCGCGGACCTCGCGGCCTACCGGCTCGTGCTGTACAACGGCGGGGCGGAAATCTACCGCACCAACGCCCTCTCCGGGATCGTGCCGGCCCAGACCAACAACAGCGGGGTCCTCTGGTTCGGCATCGTCGGCCTGCAGAACGGCGCGGCCGACGGCGTGGCCCTCGTCCGCATCCCGACCACCGTCGTGCAGTTCTTGAGTTACGAGGGAACCATCACCGCCTCGGTCGGCACGGCCGCCGGCATGGTCTCGACGGACATCGGCGTTTCGGAACCGGGCGCGGCCGGCCAGTCGCTCCAGCTCGTCGGCACCGGCGTCTCCTCTTCCGCGTTCACGTGGACCGGTCCGGCCGCGGCGTCCGCCGGCCTCCTCAACAGCGGGCAGGCCATCCCGCCCGCCGAGGCCGACGACCTGGCGTTCGACCTCGAGCTGGTCGCCGTCGTCCCGCTGCTGTCCCTCCAGAGCAGCCTGACACTCTCCTCCCTGCGCGCGCCGGACAACATGCTCGCGGACGACCAGGGAAGCGTCCGCATCGGAATCTCCAATAGCGTGC